>JBEPXL010000068.1:0-10877 GCA_041641935.1 Desulfobacteraceae bacterium
GCTGAAATCAGCCAGGCCCGAGGAGCGGATTTTATTTTGATCTCCCGCACGCGCGGCCCGCAATCCTTCACGGGCATCGACCAGATGCAGTTCGTTTGCGCCGGCGACCTGTTCCCGAAGGGTTTCAGCATAGCGCTCCCGCTCATCGGCCGGCAGTTCGGCACAATTTGCCTCGAGATTCCAGACCACGAACAGCTTTCCGATATCGTTTTGCAGTTCCTTCATGAGATGACGCGTGAATTTGGTGAAAAGCGCCGGGTATCGGACCACCAGAACGACGGTGTCGAGAGATTTCAGCGTCTCGGCGCTGATGAAATCGAACCGGTCCTGCCCGCCGACCCCCGGGGTGTCGATCAGGTCCACCTGGCCGCCGAGCTGGAGCAGGTCCGCCGAAGTTTCGACCACCACCTCCCGGACATCCTTCGGCACCTCTTTCATGACTTCATGCAGGGCCGATATATTGTCGAACCAGTGTTCTCCCACCCACCAGCCGCCTTGCTTCCCCCATGTGATCCGGACCGGTATGGAGGTAAGCGGACCGAATGCGACCGGAGACAATTCCTGGCCGGCCACGGCGTTGATGAGCGTCGATTTTCCGGCCTTCACCTCGCCGTAAAAGGCCACCCGAATGCGCCGGTTGGCGAATTCCGCAAGCAGAGCGTCCAGGCCCTTCAGGCGTCCTTCCGGAAGCAATCCGGAATGGGTGGCCAGGGCATCGCGGATTTCCGCAAGCGCTTTGTTAAGTTCCGTAGCAAGTCTTCCGTAGGCCTGCATCCCTTTATCTTCGAGCGCACTGTTATCGGACTGCTCCATATATTCCTGCCTCCCCGAATCACCGTTATCCGCTTGTTTTTTCAAAGCGCGAATCACTGTGTGTGATAAGCCATTCAAGATTCAAGTTGATGAATTCGCAAAAAGTCTTCCAGCCTATTTTCCTGATATTTATGTAAACAAGTGTATTTTCTCTCTTGGCTTTCCCCTGGATTGTGCTATCGAACTATTATCATTTCAGAGATTTAAATGCTCGATGAGTCCTGGCCGGGATTTTTTCAGGAAGAAATCCTCCCCGTTCTTCCGGTGGAGAAACTCGCACCTTATTTTAAGGAAGGTGTCGGTCGGCCGACAAAGGATTGGTCGGCCATCCTGGGTGTTTTGCTTCTTCAGCATGTTTTTGACCTGACCGTTGACAAGGGGGTCACCCAGTTCAGTTACAATATCCAGTGGCCTTATGCCTTCAATGTCACGGAAGAGACGGACGCGGCCAAATATATCTGCGCAAAGACCTTGTGGCGTATGCGTCAACTCACTATGTGAAGAAGATCTGGATATTCTGCTGTCTGTTCAGGTCTGCCAGCGTATGGCGCAGATGTGACCGGCGTTTGTCAGGCCTGCCCTCAGCAGGCAGTTTGTCTGGACTGTTCCGGGAAAAATACTGTTACCTATCCAAGATTAAAAGTATCCCTTATATGGGACATGAGTTTTTGTCAATAAAATTCGAATCAAACCCCGGTGAATGCGATCAGAAAAACCGGAATTATCCCATAACATGAACGAGTCGGCCGGTTCAGTAATCACCACCCGATGATCGTTTCGCATCAGATTCAGAAGCAGTTGTCCGCCTTTGGGAAATGGAAGATGGTTTTCACCGGACCATTTTCCTTCTTCAGAACAGATTGTATCCGATCCTGTCATTGATGCAGGCAGACCAGCACCAAACCTTTTGCATGATGAATCACCTTGTGCCATAATGGAAATCTCTTTCAGCAATTGAAAGTATATATGCCACACCGGCTGATCAGACAATGCATTCCTTCACATCTTTATCATAATCGGCAATGCAAGCCCGGCAGAAGATGCCGACAGAAAGGAAGGTCATGAAGACAGAGATCAGGGAGATAATGACAACCCGTTTCCATACCCTCCGGCCTGAAATGCCGCTTTCCGAAGCGGTGCAGATGTTCAAGCAGGCCACCGAGTCCGAAGGCAGAAAAATATTCGGTATGATGGTGACCGACGAATCCGGCGCGATGGTCGGTATGCTTTCCATGTACGACATTCTCCTTTTCATACGGCCCAAACATATCCACATCTGGGGGATGATGGAAGATGTGGACATTGTGGGCCTGGTGGAGGATGCCTGCAACCGTTCCAAAAAACTCCTGGTCGGCGATATTATGACCACGGAAATCGTCTCGGTCAAACCGGATACACATCTGATGGTGGTTCTGGATATTATGATCAAGAAGCACATCCGGCGGATTCCGGTGGTGGAGGACGGAAAAATCCTGGGGATTATCTATATATCGGATCTGTTTTACCATCTGCTGGACCAGTTGATGTAGGTGGCGGAAACCTTCAGAACAGGGGGATACAATGACAAACGGCAGAAAACAGACGATTCTATCGGACTTGTCGGTCCGGGAGGCAATGCGCCGTCAGATTGTTCATCTTTCAAAAGACGCATCACTGGATGAGTGCATCAACCGTCTGTTCAAGTATAAAATGAATGCGCTTCTGCTGACGGATGAAACGGAGCAGCCGACGGGGGTGGTTTCCAAAACGGACATTATGGGCGCATACTATGCCGGTCTTCCGGTGGAATCTCCGGCCAGTGACATTATGATTTCGCCGCCGCTGTTCTGCAGCCCGGATGATTCCCTGGAGGCGGCTCTGGAGCAGATGCGGGAGAACGGCATCTACAGGCTCTATGTCCGGGATACTGAAGATGGTGTCGTCGGGGCTCTCGCCTATCCGGATATTGTCGGCCTGCTCTACAAGTACTGCCATGAATGCCGGTACAGCCGGGTCAGCCGCAAATCATCCGATCCCGAGGAGGACAGCCGTGTCCGGTTCCGGGTCAGAGAGGTGATGACCGCCTCGGTCATGAGTTTTCAGGAAGCCGATTCGCTGATGCAGATCATGGAAGGGCTGTCCATGTACCGGTTCGGAGCCGTACTGATTACGGATGAGAACGGAAAGGGCGCCGGTGTGGTGTCCAAAACCGATCTGGTTCTGGCCTACAAACACGGTGTTGACCCGGCGGTGGAAGCACAGACGGTGATGTCGTCGCCGGTCCGTTCCTGTCAGGCCGATGAATACCTGGAGAGCGCCATCCGGAAGCTGATTTTTTCCCAGGTCCACCGGATGTTTGTCTATCAGGATGATCCGTCCGAAATTACCGGCGTTCTCTCTCTGTCCGACGCTGCAAGAATCCGGTCGGGATCCTGTCAGGCATGTGTCAGCAGCCGGATCAAGGTGGCGGGGGATGATGCTGCGGTCCAGTAAAAAATCCCGGTCGCGAAGACCGCGCCGGGATTTTCTATCTGCTGTATCGGAAGAAGAACTTATTTGCCGTGGGCGTCCATGAATGCTTCCCACTCCTCCTTGCTGACCAGTTTGTCCTTGTCCAGGTCGAGGGCTTCAAAGACATCTTTTTCGGCACCGGAAAACTGCGCCCGGAATTCTTCCCAGCTCATGTTGCCGTCATTGTCCTTGTCGATGACGCTCATCCGGGCCGTGAACTTGGACGGGTCCGGCAGATTGGTCCGGTGATACCGCTGGGGATGGTTCAGACCGTGGGCCTGGCGGAACTTGTGCCATTCCTTCTGTTCAATTTTGCCGCTTTTGTCGGTATCGACCACATCAAAAAAATTCCGTTTCGCATCGGGAAACTGATTGCTGAACTCTTTCCAGGTCACTTCACCGTTTCCGTCCGCATCCAGTTCCCCCATGTAGGCACTGCCGTATGCTTCAAAGGTCGGACCATTTTCCTTGCCATGCATTTTGCCGTGGGGGGGGCTTTCTGCAAAACCGTTTACCGCCCAGACCAGAACCAGGGTTGCGCCCAACGTACAAATAATGTTCTTTTTCATGAGACCTCCAGTATTCAGAAACAAAAGAATTTTCCAAATCGTTGTAAATAATGCTGTGCTGCCTGCAGCACAGTGCTTCATAACCAATAATATATTTCATGTTTATGCAGATACAAGCGTTGCCATGCTGATTTTTTTTCATTCATCGCAAAAAGTCTATACGCCGAATTCTCCTGTCCGTTACACTCTCCTTCCATACTGCAGCGCAATAATATTACTGTCTGTATAATTTTCACAATAATTAAAATCCCATTGTGTTGCTCGATTGAATACACAATATGAAGTTCATTGTCAACAGATAAATGGGTAAATTTTTTTTTGTGTATAAATTATTATATATTTTGCCTTGCAATATTGCACTGATCCATTCCCGGAGCTCAGAAACCGCTTTCCCCGGGAGGCAGAAACACCGAACTGTCCCCTGTCAGGGAGGGCATGGCCAGGAACTCAACAGGAAACGCCTGTGCCGTCAGGGAAAATCAGCAGAAGCGGCATCTGTTGTTTGACACACCCCTCTGCTGGGTGTATATCCCCAGAAAACAGAGAAAAACCCGGGAACAGTCGGAACCTGTGTGAATCACCGCTGACTGTTACAGCCAGACATGCATTCAGGGATTATGGATTCCAGAAAGGGGAGAGAGGATGTATAATGAACAGGATACCGCCGTCACGGTCGCGTTTTCCGCTGCAGGTGACCGGCGGGAGGTGACACTGGAGGCGCTTCAGTCCGAAGCCGTCGATTTTCTGGAATTTTTCGGCGAACCCGCATTCGCAGGCAAATCATTCTGCGAAATCATCGGAGCGGGAAACGGGGAAACACGCTTTAAACGGCTGCTGAAAAAGGCCGGGCATCCCAACAATGCCAAGGGCTTTTTCAATGAACTTCTGGAGCAGTTGACGCAACCGGCCGACGAGCGGAACGGGACTGTGGCCGTCGGAGGAATTCCGCTGCCGGTGATGATGCTGGTGTCGTTTCTGGAGAAAATTCTGCCCGACAACCGCTTCATCCGCATCCGGGACGTTGCCCATCTGGAGCGGCTGACCAACATCCGTATACCCGATGAAGAGCGGGACGATATGCAGACGGTGATCCATCGCTATCCGGTGCGGCTCTCCATGCATGTTATCCGGCAGATGCGGGTGTCCCGGAATGTGGCCTACCAGTATATGCCCTTCAAGGAGGAACTCGATCCGGTCGGCCTCACCAACACATGGATCGGACAGTTTCATCAGGGGCTTCTGGAACAGATGTACCGGAACCGGATCATTTTCGTACTCAACATGTCCTGCCCGGTCTACTGCCGGTTCTGTTTCCGGAAGCACAAGGACTGCCGCAACCAGGCCGCGCCCACGATGGAAGATGTCCGGAATGCGGTGACCCATATCCGGAATTCCCCTGCCGTGAAAGAGATGGTCCTCACCGGCGGTGATCCGTTCATGAACCGGCGGACGCTTGCCTGCGCCATCGATGAACTGATGACGGTTCCCCACATCAGAACCCTGCGTCTGGCAACCCGTTCCATCGCCTTTTATCCGCAGATATTCTACGCCGGAAACGGCAACTGGCTCAAATACCTGAAACAGAAGAACCAGGAAATCCAGAGCCGGCAGAAACGGATGGAAGTGGCGACCCACTTCATTCATCCGGATGAAATTTCTCCCTACAGCCTCGACCTGATATCGGACCTCGCCCGGAACGGGGTCGCTGTCTACGTCCAGACCCCCTTCCTCAAGGACTGCAACGACGAAGGCCCGGAACTGACCCGGCTGTTCCGCCTGCTGCGCGGAGCCGGGGCCGAAATGCACTACATCTACATTCCGTGCAGCCCCATCCAGGGCAACAGCGTCTACTGGACGCCGATTTCAAAAGGACACCGGGCCGGCGTCTATCTGCGGGGTCACCTGTCGGACCGGGCCATCCCCCGGATCTGCACCGCAACACCCATCGGCAAGATGGACTGGCACACCAGCGGCTGGGCCATTGCACCCGATGATGACGAAAACTTCATCTGGATCCGGTCACCCTACACGCCGGAATACTTCAAGACATTTGCGCCGGGCAGCAGCGAACATGACGTGGTCCGGGTCAATGGAGAAGGAACGCTGGATGTCCGGTACATGGCAAAAATCGGTGATCCCGGTCTCTTTATGGGCCATCGCCCGGCCCGGCCTGTCAACACCGCGTACACGAACGGCGAAATCCTGGCCGGGCTCCAGCACCGGTCCCTCGAAGACCAGCGGGAAACGGATTCCATTGTCCCCACCGGCACGGATGCCGTCCGCCGGGTCCACCTCACCCGCGTGGAAATCGATCCCGAAGCCGGGGACGCGGCTCTCGACTACATCCGCAGCGACGACCGGATCACCGATGTGGTCATCGCAGGCAGACGGGACATGGTGGACTGCCTCCGTCCCGCCGGTGAACTGATCCGGGCACTCGGCGACATTGGTCATGTCAACGCCGTCCGGCTCCGGAGCCTCAAGTTCAATTATGCGCCGGACGCCTATACGCTGGGTGCGGTGGACCGGCTGGCGGGACTCAACCGGCTCACGGTCGTCAACCCGCTGCGGCTGGAGATCGAAACCCGGTTCCTCCACTCCGGCGAATTCCGGCCCGAACACGACATCCTCACATCGGTACTGCGGCAGCGGGGCATCACCGTCTATGCCAGCACCGTGCTTGTTCCCGAAGTCAACAACAGTCCGGAGGCCATACAGCGGCTCGCCTTTGCCTGCCGGAACGTCGGCATTGAATTTCATCATGTCTATGTGGCGGGACATCCGCTGCAGGAAAAGCAGAACCGGGAACAACCGGTGGATATTCTCGATGTCATCGATATCGGAACCCGGGTCCGCCGGGACGGCAGCGGCCGGGAAATTCCCATGTATATCCTCCGGACGTCGCTGGGAGAGGCTGATTTCGGTCTCACCACCCGGTTTTATGCCGATAACGGCGCGGTCCTTGCGAAACTTCTGCCGTACGATCTCCCCTACTTCCAGAGCATGAAACCCGACTTCCAGTGGCCCGACGGAATCACCGCCGGAGACGACGGCTGTCCCCTGGTTCCGGTTCCGGGACTCGGCAACGAAACAGGTTTTATGGTCCGCTGAAAGCAGCAGCGCGGGAAGCACGGATATCCTTCCATCGCTTCACGCGCTGTTCATTGCGTCCCCTTCTCTCCACAGTACCGTAAAATTCTCAAGACCTCCGGGGCGGCCATAAGATGGTTGCCCCGGCAAATCCAGCAGATCAGGTCTGCCTTATCCGGGACGCCCCTCCGTCGTCTGATCCGTACTTTCTTCCGCCTTGTTGACTTCATGCACCTTTGAATCCGACCGGTACCGGATGGCATGGCCGAAAAGATAGGTCGCAATCGGCACGCCCAGAATCAGGCCCCAGAAATGGAAAAGTTTACCGCTGATGGTCAGGATCATCAGCACAATCACCGGATTGATCCGCATCCGGGAGCCGTAGATGTTGGGGTTGAGGATGTAGCCCTCGATAATATGGATGGCGGTGATCAGCAGAATGGCCAGAATCATCCGCTGAACGCCGTCGGGCATCTGCAGGGCGATCAGGCAGATGGGAATGGAACTGATAAAGACGCCCACCACCGGGATAAAGCTGGAGAAAAAGACGATGACCGAAAGAAAGGCGATATTCTTGCCCAGCCCGAGAAGGGTGAGTCCCGCCGCCGTCAGCAGGGTATTGACAAAGGCGATAAAGAACTGTGCCTCCAGCGCCTGCCCGAGGACGACGGAAAAATCGTAGATGTTGTCGGCTGCTTCCTCATAGATGAACCGGATTTTGGTGTTTCTCAGATTGATGACGCTCGTCCTCAGCCTGGGCATGTCGAGTACGATCAGAAATGAAAACAGCAGGGAGAGCAGAAAGGCCGAGGCAATAGCGGCAAACCGCCCGCCGATGCCGCCGAGAAGATCGAGTACATGGTTCAAGTTCTGCGTTCCGTCTTCGATTTCCCCCATGCCGGCAAGGTCTTTCAGCAGGGAAGCCGTCGGAGAACGGGCGACGCCGAGACGGGGCATTTCGCCCGGCACTGTCTTCTCTTCGGGCAGTTCCTCTTCCATTCCGAATTCACGCAGTTCCGGCATGACCCGGTAGAGCGCCGGGTATTTGTCCGCCAGTTCCTTCAACTCATAGTCCACCTTGCCGATATAGGTGGGAAACTGACTCGCAAAATTTTCCGCCTGACGCTGTACCTGTGGAAAAACGAAAATCCCGACGGCCACCAATGTGCCGAGCAGCGTGGAGCCGACGATGATCACCCGCACAGGCCGGCTTTTGATGTACTTTTCCAGGCGTTTTACACCGCTGGCCTGAATGTAGGCAAAGATGAAGGTGAGCAGTACCAGGAGAAAGAAGGAACGAAGCAGGTAAATGATGCCGATCAGGATGATCCAGACCGTCAGCCGGGTCACCAGCGGGAAAATCCGGTCCCAGGGCGGGGGCAGTGTGAGCTGTTTTTCCGGGTACTCCATGTGGCCTCCTCAGATGAAATGTTGAAAAACAGGAACAATTGTGATGTATTCACATTATATGGCAAAATAGCAGCACCCGTTCAACAGTAAAAAAAGTGTTTCCATGAAAAAAAAGCCGACCATTGTCTCCGTTCTGATGGCAGCCAGCCTGCTGGCCGTCCTCATCGGGTGGGCCGTCTTCGGCCCCGGCAGATCCGGGCGGATCAGGGCTGTAATTGAACCGGAAAGTGCCGCCGTCTATCTGGAACAGGGCGATCTGGATGCCGTCCGGTCCCGTGGCACTGCGCGGTTTCTTCAGTCGCGCCTTGCCATCAACTTTCTTCCCCGATGCGGTTTTGCCGATGATTTCGAGCGATGCCTGATTGACGATTTCGGCGAAACCACCGGACTCGACATTGTCCGGATCTATGTTCATCAGCACGAAGACCTGATTCCCTATCTTCTTTCCGGAAAAGGCGACATCATCGCCGCCAATTTCGCGGTGACGGATCATCGCAGTGACAAGGTTGACTTCAGCGTACCGCTGCTGACCGTTCATGAACAGGTGGTGGTCCGGGAGGAGGAAAAAAATATCCGCACACCGGCGGACCTGGAAGGACGACGTGTGGCCGTCCGCCGGTCATCGGCCTACTGGCAAACCCTGCAGCGTCTTCAGGAGGAATATCCCGGCATCCGCATCGATGTGGTGGATGAACGGACCGATACGATGGCGATCCTTTCGGGTGTCGCCGACGGAACGTATGATGTCACCATCGCCGATGAAAACATCGTCCAGGCATTCCGGGCTTACCAGCGGGGGATACGGCCTGCCTTCAACCTGACCGGTGAACGGCAGATTGCCTGGGCGGTCCGGCCGGATAACCCGCAGCTCCTGGAAGCGATCAACCGGTTTTTTGAGCGATCCCCGCTGGTGCGCGGACATGAAATGATCTATCGGGATGACCTGCCGGGCATCCGCAGGCGGGGTGTTCTCCGGGTGCTGACCCGGAACAGTGCCGCCACCTATTTTATCTGGCGGGGTCAGCTGATGGGGTTCGAGTACGAACTGGCACGGGAATTTGCCCGTCAGAACGACCTGCGGCTGGAAATGGTGGTGGTTCCCCGGCGGGAAGACCTGCTTCCCTGGCTCCGGCAGGGACGGGGCGATCTGGTGGCGGCATCGCTTACGGCAAACCCGGAGCGGGTCGAAACGGAACAGGTTCTCTTCTCCCGTCCCTATCACCATGTATCGGAAATGCTGGTCGTCCGAACGGATGATGCGATCGATGACGCATCCAATCTGGCGGGGCGGCAGGTGGTGGTCCGGAAAAGCAGTTCCTACTGGTTTACCCTGGAAAAACTGCGGCAACAGGGCATCGATCTGGAACCGGTTCCCGCCCCGGAGGATATGGAAACCGAAGAGATTATCGCACGGGTGGCGGCAGGAGAGTTTGACACCACCGTCGCCGACAGCCATATCCTCGGTATTGAGCTGACGTGGCGGGATGATATCCGGGGCGCTCTGACACTGGGGAAACCGGTCTCCCACGCCTGGGCGGTCCGCCCCGGGGACCGGAAACTGCTGACGGCGGTCAACGCCTTTTTTGAAGAAGAATACCGGGGTCTTTTCTACAACATGACCAGGAACAAGTATTTCCGGAATGAAAAAGACATGCAGTCCCACATTGAAGACAGGGCCAGGCATCAGGGCGCACTCTCTCCCTATGATCCGCTGATCAAAAAATTCGCGGAAGAGTACAATTTCGACTGGCGGCTGATTGCGGCCCAGATGTACGAAGAAAGCCGGTTTGATCCCGAAGCAAGGTCATTTGCCGGTGCCACGGGACTGATGCAGCTCCTTCCCCGGACCGCCCGGAGTCTCGGTCTTGAAGACCTGACCGATCCGGCGGCATCCATCGAGGCGGGCCTGAAATACATGGCCCGCCTGCGCCGCCGGTTCGAGGCCGAAAATCTGACGGTCAGCGACCGGATGAATTTTGTCCTCGCCGCCTACAACGCCGGTCCCGGTCATGTGGCCGATGCGCGGAAACTGGCCGAAGAACTCGGCCTCGATCCGAATCAGTGGTTCGACAACGTGGAAAAGGCGATGGTGCTTCTCTCAAAGCCCGAATACGCGCAGAAGGCTCGCTACGGATATGCAAGAGGCCGGGAGACGGTTCGGTATATCCGGCAGATTCGCCACCGCTACCGGGGATATCTGGCGGCGGTGGCCGATGCTGCAATCTCTTCTCCGCTGTCGGATGTAGCGGAAGTCAGGTAAGTCCCCGGAGAAAGGCGAAGCTTTCGGGGTTGTCCCATGCCGCCGCGCCGGTGTGCCGGAATACGACTTCACCGGCGCGGTTGAGGATGAAGGTGGTCGGAATACCGCTGACCCCGAAGTTCTGGAGAAGGGCATCACTGCCGGTATAGACGGGAAAGGTATACCCCTTGGAGGCCATGTAGTTCTGAACAACCTCCCGGTCTTCGTTGGAGATCAGCAGGAAGATAATATCGTTTTCGTCTTTG
>JBEPXL010000069.1:0-10770 GCA_041641935.1 Desulfobacteraceae bacterium
TCGCAGGATATTTGCAGATGCAGAACAGAGCAGAGAGTTCATGGTCTTTCATCCGGCCTGGGGATATTTTGCCGACGCCTACGGACTCCGGCAGGTTCCGGTCGAGGTGGAAGGGAAAGAGCCCGGACCTGCGGACCTGCAGCATCTGATCCGCCGGGCCCGGGACATGAAGGTGCGCGCCATCTTTGTACAGCCCCAGTTTTCCCGGAAAAGCGCGGACATGATCGCCAAAGCCGTGAACGCACAGGTCATCGCCGTGGATCCCCTTTCACTGGACTGGGCCGATACGCTGCGCCGGGCCGCTGCAACGTTTAAAGACGCACTCGACTGAGGACCGCATGTCTGCATCAACTGCCATCGAAATTGAAAACCTCTGGTTTTCCTACAATGGGCGGCCTGTCCTCCGGGATGTGAACCTGACGCTCCGGCAGGGGAACTTTACCGCCCTGATCGGTCCCAACGGCGGCGGCAAAACAACACTGCTGAAACTGATGCTCGGGCTGCTCCGGCCGGACCGGGGCAGCATCGCCATCCTGGGCAGGCCGCCTCATCAGGCGGCTCACCGCCTCGGCTATGTTCCCCAGGATGTGGGGATCAACAGGCGCTTTCCCGTTTCCGTGCGGGATGTGGTGCTCATGGGACGGCTCAAGCGGTCCCGGGGCTGGTCCCGGTACACACGGGAGGACCGGAAGTCTGCACGGAAAGCACTGGAGCGGCTCGATATGTGGGACTACCGCAACTGCCGCATCGGTGAACTCTCGGGAGGGCAGCGCCAGCGGGTCTTTATCGCCCGGGCCCTGGCGACGGAACCCGAGATTCTCTTTCTCGACGAACCCACCGCCAGTGTGGACGCGGTACACCAGAACGAGTTTTTCGACCTGCTCCGGGATCTCAACCGGCATACCACCATCATTATCGTCAATCATGATCTCATGGTCATCTCCGCCTTTGTCAAATCCGTCGCCTGTGTCAACCGCACTCTCCATTATCACGACAGCGCCGAAGTCACAGACGAGATGATCCGGATGTATCACTGCCCGGTGGAACTGGTGGCTCATGGAATCCCCCACCGGGTTCTCCGGGCGCACAGGGAGTAATATAGCGATGTGGGAAGCCCTTCAGTTTGAATTCATGCGCAATGCCCTGATCGCCGGACTGCTGGCGAGTGTCACCTGCGGCATGATCGGAACCCTGGTGGTGGTCAACCGGATTGTCTTTCTGGCCGGGGGAATCGCCCATGCGGCCTACGGCGGCATCGGGCTGGCTTTCTATTTCGGCTGGTCCTACCTGACCGGAACCCTCGGTTTTTCCCTGGTCGTCGCCGGGATCATGGCGGCTGTCACTCTGCGCAATCCCCACCGGTCCGATACGGTCATCGGTGTTCTCTGGGCCGTGGGCATGGCGCTGGGGGTGATCCTGCTGGACCTGACGCCGGGATATAACGTCGATCTGATGAGCTATCTCTTCGGCAGTATTCTCACCGTTCCCGCATCCGATCTCTGGGTCATGGGCGGCATCAGTCTGGTGATCCTGATCATCATCGGGCTTTTCTACAATGACTTTCTGGCCATGTCCTATGACGCCGAGTTCGCCCGGCTGCGGGGGGTTCCTGTAAATTTCTTTCATTTCCTCCTGCTGGGAATGATTTCCCTTTCCGTCGTCATGGTCATCCAGGTGGTCGGCCTGATCCTGGTCATTGCCCTGCTGACGGTGCCGCCCTTTATCGCCGAACGCTTTTCCGGATCACTCCTGCGGATGATGATTCTGTCGGCCATTCTCTGCAGCCTCTTTACCGTGACAGGGCTCTGGCTCTCCTATGCCTTCAACCTCACCTCCGGTGCAACCATCATTCTGGTCAGCGGCGCGGCCTTTTTTATCGCCCTGCTGGCCGACCGGCTGAAACCGGCGCGCAGGCCGGAACCCGGGGAGGTCCGGGATGCGGTACTGGCAAGAGAGGGGAGGGCACATGAAAAAATCTGAGGTATACAGGGACTTGCTGGAGAAATGCGGCGTGGACAGAACCCCGAACCGGGTGGCGGTTCTGGAGATTGTGGACAGCAGCACCTCACCGCTGACCGCCCAGGAGGTCTTCGATACCCTCAGCCGAACCCGGGCGGTCAATCGCGTGACGGTCTACCGGATACTGGAACTGCTGGTCGAAAAACAGCTTCTGGAGCGCATCAGCGCCGGAGACCGGGTGTTCCGCTACGGCATGGGCGTGAAGGCGGACCAGACCGACCATCCCCATTTTTTCTGTACACAGTGCGGCAACATGGAATGCCTCAAGCCCCGGAGCGTGGACTTTGACATGGAGACATTCAGCCGCACCTTTCCCGGTGAGGTCCAGAAAGTGGAAATCCGCATTGACGGTGTCTGTAAAACATGTCTGAAATTGAAGAAGTCTGTCTCCTGACACTCATTTACAGGAGGTCTGAATTTTCGGATTGCGGCATTGGATATGGAGTTCCGGTGCTGAAAAAACTTTACAAATCCGGATTCGTTTTATAGCAATCACTGGAAGGAAATGTATCCGAACATCCAATCGAAAGAAAGAAGGAGGAAAAACCATGGCAAACTGTGCGGAAATGAAACAGGGCGATGTCTATCTCTGTAAATCCTGCGGGCTGGAACTTCAGGTCACCAAAACCTGTTCCTGCGGAACCGGAGGCGGAACGTGTGAAGTACCGCTGAAGTGCTGCGGTCAGGATATGGAAAAGAAATAGAAAACTGCGCCCGGATGCAAATGTCCGGGCGTATCTTCTTCGGGTGTCTGAATTTCACTGATCATTTTGATTTGACTGCCGGGCAATTTGACTGCTGACAGGTCACCCCTGATCCGTGATCAGCATTTGAACGGATAGAAGTGATGGTAGCAGTATCCGCCGGGGTCACCCCACATCACCTCGGTTTCCGCCATACACTGACCGATGGTATTTTTCGAGGTTTCTTCGTAATCCGGCCGTTTTTCCTCTTCCCGTTTACATTCCATGCAGATCGGTTCGTGGTCATACACTGACAGAATCCGCTCGTCTGACTGGCCCATCTGTTTTTCACATCTGGGACACTTCACCGCACAGGTAAGTTTCTCTTCCCACGAATCTTTCATAACCATTCTCCTTTCGCTGTCCGTGATCAACGTTCACCCGAAAATCACTATTACCATAACCATTCCTGCCGCCGTTGTCATATCGGCATCCCGAATCCTTTTCTCCGTGCATGAGCAGTCGCCGGAAGAGGATTCCCCCTGGCGGACCTTGTGTCAGACGTTTTCCGGATATTTGCAATACCGGGAAACGGGCGGAACAGGGTCAGCAGACATCCTTCCGCTGAATCGGAATCGCGGGAAGCTGCTTCACTTCCTGCTTTGTCAGCTTCAGGCAGACGGTATCCTTTTCCACATCATCGATTGCCGACAGCGGAATCATCACCTGCTTCCGCCCGATCAGAAGCCCTTCCCGCAGAATCAGATGGGTAATGTGGCCGCTTTCCGCATTCACCAGAAATTCATCCACCTGTCCGATTCTGCCGTCGGTGGCCCGGACCCGCATTCCCCGCCATACGGCAAGCTCTCCCTGGGGAACGGCATCATGCTCTTCGGTATACCGTTTCCGGTCCGGGACCACATAGGGCCACAGCATGGTACGATCGGGAGCATCGGTTAAACGGCAGACCGAACGCTGGATAAAGTGTTTCTGATGAAACTGCTGGAGGGACCGCAGTTCGGCTTTCGTACGGTTTACAAGGAGAATATCCGGCGTCTTCTCCTTGATCCAGCGCGTCGGCAGCAGCCGTTCCGCATGGGGTGAATTCTTTTCCTTTACCACAAGATGGGTCACCTTTCCGGTGGCCGGGTTGAAGATGAGATGCGTGGAGCGGCCGAACAGGCCGTCGGTGCAGTGGACATATGCATTCAGCGGATACTTCATAGTGATGCCCCCCTACCGTAATATTGTCTGCGATTATACGGAATTACCGTGGCAGAACTGATACCATTTTGTACAGTGTTTTTCAATGGAATAACATCAGCATTCCCGGTGCTTGCTGTTGCAGGCGGTCGGAATATGTAGTATGCAGATCCATGATTGTGGTGCCGGCCTGAACCATACGGCTCTCCGGCCAGACAATCTTGTGGCAGCGTCACGCGGCATGTTTCGCCGCCTTTCTGAACCAACGGCATGACCATCCGCAGGTTCCGGCACGGAACCTGTATCCCCGGCAAATCCAATGAAAGCAGAAATTCTCTCCACAGGCGATGAAATCCGGACCGGATCACTGGTCGATACCAACGCGGCCTATATTGCCGAACGCCTTGAGGCGAACGGACTGGACGTGGTCCGCCACCAGTGTGTCGGCGATGACAGAAAGATCCTTGCGGACATACTGACGGAAATCGGCGGACGCGCCGATGTAGCCCTGGTGACCGGCGGGCTGGGGCCGACCGAAGATGACATCACCGCGGCAGCGGCGGCGGATGCTGTCAGGGGTGAACTGGTTCTGGACGAAACAGCGCTAAAATCCATTCAAGCCTACTTTGCAGGCCGGAACCTGCCCATGCCGCCGTCCAACCGGAAACAGGCAATGCTCCCTTCCGGCGCGGAGGTGCTGTACAATCCCGTGGGAACCGCCCCCGGATTTGCGCTGAGCATTGGCCGGTGCCGGTTCTTTTTCATGCCGGGCGTTCCCTTTGAAATGAAGCGGATGTTTTATGAACAGGTGCTGCCGCAACTCGAAGCATTGCAGGGAAAGAACCGCCTCATCCACCGGGTCCGGACGGTGACGACCTTCGGGCTGACCGAGTCGGCCACCGGAGAGGCCCTGAAGGAGTTACCGGAACGGTTTCCGGATGTCCGCCTGGGGCTGCAGGCCCGGTTTCCGGAAATCCATATCCGCCTCTACGCCGGCGGCGCGGCGGAAGATGAACTGCAGGACCGGCTGTCCGCCGCCACGGCGTTTGTTACCGGACAGCTGGGGAATAAAGTCCTTTCTGTCGAAGGAGAATCCCTGCCCGCAGTCGTGGGGGCATACCTGCGGGAGCGGAACGCAACCCTCGCCCTGGCCGAAAGCTGTACCGGCGGGCTTATCGCCCATCAGGTGACGGACGTCTCCGGCAGTTCCGACTATTTCATCTTTTCAGGCGTCACCTATCATAACGACACCAAAATCAATGTACTGGGGGTTTCACCGGAAACGCTCCGGCAGCACGGGGCCGTCAGTGAGGCCACGGCGGGGGAGATGGCAGAAGGGGCGCGAAGAAAAGGCGGAACAACCTACGGCCTCTCCACCAGCGGCATTGCCGGACCCACCGGCGGCACTCCGGAAAAGCCCGTGGGGACGGTCTGTATCGGTCTGGCAGCACCGGAAGGGACAAAGACCCGGCGGCTGGTGCTTCAGTTCGCCACCCGGCAGATGAACAAGCAGATGTTTGCGGCCGCCGCGCTGAACATGCTCCGGCGGGAACTGATGGGGAAAGGCTGATCCGGGTCAGCCAGACCCCTTTTACTCAAAAAGATCGGAATGGCTTCCGGTTCGATAGAGAATCAGCTCATCGTCCTCGCTGGCATAAATCAAAATCCAATCCGGTTCGATATGGCAGTCGCGTTTACCCTTGAAGTTTCCGGTCAGCGGATGGTCACGATATTCAGGCGGTAGTTTTTCGTCTTCTGCCAGTATCTCAACTGCCTTCAGCAGTTTTTCAATGTTTTTGCCGCTTTTTTGAAGTTTCTTAACATCTTTTTTCATCCGATTCGTCCTGCGAACGGTGAATTTCAAGATAGAAGATCCTTTCGCAATGCCTCAATGGAGTCAAATCGCGGCATACTGGATTTATCTTCCTCGAAGGACGCTCTGGTTGATTCGTTTGGAATACGGATTTCCGCTGCATTGTTCCGTACTTCTTCATCTTCAAGAATGAATTTTGCGACTGCCATTTTTTCCTTTTTCGGCAATGAACGGAACAAGATATAGAACGCCTCCGCAGGGGTAATCGAGGGCGACTGGTTTTGTGGAGATTCTTTGTCGGTGATCGCCATTTTTACCTCTCCTTTTCAGGCAGATTAAAATCAGGTTCAGTATAATATCGGATGGCCTGCAAGGCAAGAAGAGATCGGTCGGGTTAAGCGCGGCATTGTCTGACGTGTGATACAGGTTTGGTCCGCGCCCTACTGTTCCGCTGCCACGGCATTCCGGAGCTCCTTCAGAACCGGAACCGGCGGCGGTGGCAGCATGTCGGGCTGTTCCGGAATCCGGAGTCCCGGCAGGGACGGTGATGCTTCTTCCGTGGAGCGGAATCCGTACCGGGCCCAGAGCAGTGCCTGAATTTCCGGCGACAGAAGCGCCTTTGCCAGCCGTTCACCGTTCGGGGTACACCACAGAAACGGATGAGGAATCCGGATGGTCGGCTCCGGATAGAGTACCCGTACATCTTCCTGAATCTTTTCCTGATAGACCGGGAACCGCTGGTAGAGAGCGATCATCCGCTTTTCCTCCGCCAGAATCAGGGGAAAGGCCCATACGCCCTGCTTGATGTATCTGCTGAACAGGGTCTCGCCGGATAACTCCGTTATCGCCAGTTTTCCGTACAGGTCTTTCAGCCGGGGAAGCAGGGCCGCCATTCTGTCCGGGGAGAGGGAATGGCCGTCATTCCATGCGGTTCCCAGAAGACCGAGGCCGACCAGACCGGTTCCGCTGACCGCCGGGTCCGGCAGATGAAGAGAGACAGCCCCTTCCTGCTGCCGGAGGCCGAGAGAGGACCAGGTTCTCTGTTCTGCCACCAGGTCCAGCAGCCGGGGGAGGTCCGTCATGACCCATCCCCCCGTCTCCGTTTCTTTGACGACGCCTTCCTGTTTCAGCACCGCCGTGATCTCCGGCCATGAATAAAAGGCGGGAATGGTGTAAAAGGTATCCGCTTCACCGAATTCCGTCTCCGTAAACCGCTTCGCCAGCCGCTGCGCCGCCAGGTATCCGTCCGGCCACAGACCGTCGAGTTCCGTAAGCCCTTCGGCAGAGACATCTGCCGTATCTCCTTTTTCGCCGATGACGATGATGCCGTGGCGTCTTTTCAGGAGTTCCCGGAATTCCGGGTCGAGAAATATATCTTTCTTGTCGTTTTCATACAGGATACGGACACTGACCGGCGCGTCGTCTCCCGTCTGCTCCTCGCCCAGTTGATGAACGGTTCCATAGAGAAAGAACAGCGTCGCCGCAGTGGCCGCGATGACCGCAGCGATCAGCATTTTCCAGTTTCTGAAGCTGACGACAATCAGAAACAGTGCAAGAAAGACCAGCAGAAGTATTCGGCTCATCGGATATCCTTATGTAAAGATTCGTTTTCAGAATCTCTCTTCTATCGGCACTGCGGGGGAAAATCAAGGGGAAGTCCGAATGCACTATTCTCTCTGGAAGAGGTCCATAAAAAGGACGGCCGGCCATGCGGGGGGAGCATGGCCGGCGTATTTAGGAAAGGAGTAAAGAAAGAAGGAAGTTGTCTCCCTTATTCCATAAAACGATTTGTGGATCAATGGGGGAGTGACGGTAATTGACGGGAGGAAAATCCTTCCTCTGCAGGAAAGCTGTATTGGCTGAATGGTATTGTGGAAGAAGGGCGTACCGGGGGGCCGGTGAAAAGGGTATGCTGCTGTCCGGCCCCGGGGCTGATGCGGAAAATGGTGCAAACAGGATGGGATTGACGTTTTACAGGGATCCGCCTGCCGTTTTTCCGATCACACTGGCGGCGATCCCGTCAAATGCCTGGGATACAGGCGTATTCCGGAACGCTTCCCGGAGACAGGTTCCGGAATCGCCGCAGGAAACGACGTTCGGATCGAACGGAATCCGCCCCAGAAACGGGAGTTCAAAATCTTTTGCTGTCCGTTCCCCGCCGCCGGTGCCGAAAACATCGATGCCTTCCCCGCAGTGGGGGCAGGTGAATCCGCTCATGTTTTCGACCAGTCCGAAGATATCCATCTTGATCGTCCGGCAGAAATTGATCGACTTCCGCACGTCCGCCAGTGCGACTTCCTGAGGCGTTGTCACGATAATGGCCTGTGCCCCGGCAATCATCTGGGCCACGCTAAGGGGTTCATCGCCCGTGCCCGGCGGTGCGTCGATGATCAGATAGTCCAGTTCCCCCCAGTCCACATCCGCGATGAACTGCCGGATCACGGTATGTTTTACCGGACCCCGCCAGATGATGGCGGTATCCTTGTCGGCGCTGATGGATTCGATGGAGACCGCCGACAGGTTGTCCGAAAACCGGAGCGGAACCAGTTTCTGTTCTTCCGACATGCTGATCATCTGGTCCGAGATACCGAGCATCCGGGGAATATCCGGACCGTGGATATCCACATCCATGATCCCGACCTTGTACCCTTTGCCGGCAAGGGCCATGGCGAGGTTGACCGAAACACTGGTCTTGCCGACGCCGCCTTTGCCGCTCATGACGATAAATTTGTTTTTGATTTTCTGGAGAGAGCGCCGAATGGCTTCTTCCTGGGCAGCCTGTGCCGCCTGCCGACTGGAAGCGTCAGGCTTCCCACCGGTAATCATTTCCATTTGCGTATGCTCCTCTGTGTGTTTGCAGCCGAAACTGCATTTTAGAATGGCAGGTGAATCAAGCCGGATTCGTTCCGGATCACCGATACCCGGCTTCGTACCTCTTCAGATGCGGTTGTATGCAACCGGGTATCGGGACAGCCGAACCTGCCGGGACGGCTTACTTCATATCGGTTACTTCCGGTTGTTTGGGAATACGATGAAAGTATTCGCTTGAGCAGGAAGGACATTTTTCGGGTTTGCCGGTTCCGTGGGGTTCTTCCCACTGCCCTTCACATTTGGTGCACTGAAAAACCCGTGCCTCCTCGGCAAGCGTATAGTTCCCGCCTTCCACATTAATTGCCTTTCCGTTGATCAGGGCATCGGCAACCACTTTCCGGGCGCGCTGAATAATCCGCCCGAATGTGGCCCTGGAGACGCCCATGCTCTTTCCTGCCTCTTCATAGGAAAGCCCCAGAAGGTCCGAAAGACGGATCGACTCCCGTTCATCAACGGTGAGCCGGACCTCTTCCAGATTCATCAGGGGAATCCCCCGCGGCTTGAAGTAACTGATCTCTGGATTGAATGCCACCACACGATTCTTTTTGGGTCTGACCATAACTGCTCCTTTTTAAAGCATAGCTTATAGTTTCTGCGATTTATCCCTCTGCCAAAGCCGGGTGAACAATTTTGCCGTAATATAGACATCATTATGAGATAGTGCAAGAGCGAAAGAAAAAATTTTGAAATATTTTTTAAATCCTTCTGAAGCCCGGGAATTCCCCGCATTTTCAGTGACCTCCCCATTTCGCGGCAAGCGTACAAGGATTCATGGCTTTTCCGGAGACAGGGAAAATGCGATGCAGGGGGCGGATCTGCAGAAAGCGGATGAACATGAAAGCCATGAAAAAGATAAATGCCTGAAAGATGCTGTATCCGGTAAGTTTACAGAGTGGTTGTAACCGCCTTTCGTGTTGGCCTATTTTCTGCTGATTACAGAACATTTGTCAAGCTCAAATGGTGTGGCGTACTAAGTTTGCCGTGACAAAGCAGGTCGCATTGCGCCATATTGTCATTATTGTTATTTCATGAATCGTTTTTATGACCGCGGTCCCTTATTACCGGACGCTGGTTTTGCGGAACGATTTTTTATTTTCCGGCTCTGGATTGAGGCAACATGGCGAAAAGTAAACGGAAACAGAAAAAAAAGAATCTGAAAAAGGAAGTCGAAGATCTCCCTGTTCCCCGGATGATCGAGGAGGGCAGGGCCCTGCTGGAATCGGAAAAAGCCCGTGAGGCCATTACCATTTTCAAGCAGGCGCTGAAAGAGGATAAGGATTCGGATGAACTGAAAATCCTTCTCTTCCGGTCGTATATCCTGCGGGAAGAGCAGCTGCGGGAAAAAGACATGATCAGGGAAGCGGAAAATGTCCGGCAGCTGGCACTGAAGCATCTGCCGAATTTTCAGGTGATTTCCGAAGACGAGCTGATCATGTACCTCTCCCTCAGTTCACCGGAAGAAGCGGTCCGTTCCTATATCCGCTATCTTTCAGGGAATGAACGCTCTCCGAGGGCGGAGGAAGTGATTGCCGGTCTGGTGTTCCGGAACCGCCGGTGGAAGGCGCTGGATTCCTTCGATGAGGCCCATCCTCTCCGGAAGGATGGGCGCATTCTGCGGGAGGCCGGTCCGCTGATGGACAGGGGAGAGTGGGCGGCGGCCCTGGAGGCCCTGCGCGGTGTGCCGCGCCATTCCCCCTTTGCACCGGTGCGGCTATTCTGCCGGGGCATGGCCGCCTTTTACAATGAAGATGATGCCAGCGCCCACCGGGCCTTCTCCATGCTCCCCGGCCACTTTCCGCTGCAGCATGTGGTCCGCTCCCTGAAGACGGTGACAGACCCGGCGGCGGACCCGAAACAGAAATCCGACGCACGAAACGCCGTCGCATTCCTGTGGGACGGGCCGGTCAATCTGGAACAGGACATTCAGGCCCTGATCCGCCAGATGGAGTCCGGAAAACTGCGGCAGGCGGAGCAGACCATCGACCGCATCGCCGCTGCCGTGTATCCCGATGCCCCCATGAAGACCCGGCAGTTCATTCTCGAAACGTTCTGGAGATACAGCGAGACGGAGCAAATCAATACCTATCAGTACCGGCGATTTGTAAGCAAGGTACTCCCCGGGGAATATGTAAAGCAGATTCATCTGAAAAAGAAGCTGCGTCTGGAGGTATTTCCGCTGTT
>JBEPXL010000070.1:0-10759 GCA_041641935.1 Desulfobacteraceae bacterium
AGGAATTTGCCGGCAATCATAATATCTGGCGTTCCCAGCACCTGAGACTGGAGGCCGAGGGCATCGCCAGTGAAATGGAACGATAGAAAACCGGGACGGCAGCGCTCTGCAGAACCGGAGTGGTCTGTCGTCGTATCTCTACAGGCACACAGATAAAGGAAGTGATAAGCAGATGATGAGCCGGAAGCCGAAGGGAATTCTGTTTGACATGGATGGTGTACTGATCAATTCCGAGGATTCGTGGTATGAGTCCCTCCGGGATGCACTGCAGGAGCAGCAGAACCAGCGCCTGCGCCGGGAGACGTTCCATGAGCAGTACTGGGGCCGGTATCTCGGTGACATTCTGGCGGAAACCGGTTTGAAGATGGATGTGGATACATTCTGCCATCAGGTCTACGGCGACCATACCGATGCCGTCAAACTCTTTCCGGGAACCCGGGAGACCTTGGAACATCTCTCGGATTATCCCAAGGCGATCATTACCAACACCCCGGCGGTCTGCACCCGGAAAATACTGGAGCGGTTCGGACTCAGCAATCATTTTGCGGTGATCATCTCCGGCGATGAAATCGAAAATGCAAAACCGGACCCGGAAATCGTCTTCAAAGGCTGCAAAGGGCTTGGCATTGACCCGGCGGACGCCCTTGTCATCGGTGATCTGGATCTGGATGTCCGGGCCGCCCGCGCGGCCGGATGTCCGGTGGCCGGAATCGGTGCAGAAGGGGATTATACCCTTGAACGGCTGGAAGACCTGCTTGATCTGCTGACGGTATCACCCCGGGAATAGAAACAGATTTTTCCATGAAAGGAGTTATCCATGCCGAATAAAGATCACGGACCCCAGATCAAGGACGATGAACAGTATGAAGCGCTCCGGCGCGAAGGAATGAGCAAGGAAAAGGCGGCCCGGATCGCCAACAGCAACCGGAAAGAAACCGGTCATAAAGGGGGGAAGTCCCCCAAGTACGATTCCTGGTCCAAAGACAATCTCTACCAGAAGGCAAAAGAGGTCGGTATTGAAGGACGGAGCAAAATGAACAAGCAGGAACTGATCAATGCGCTTCGCAATCACTGATGGTTCATGGCCGGTGAAGATGCCGCCGGCGCCCGGGATTTCCGTCCCGGGCTGTACCTGTGAATCCGGCGCCATCCGGTTATGGACATGATGACCGGCAGGAGAGTCCGGGAATTCGGTAAGCCGAACTTTATCTTGACATCAAAATAATCGGGCGTTACAGTTTGATCATGGAAACAGGACCGCATCTTCGTCTCATTCTCTGGAAGGCTGCCAAAGCGGTGGAAAAAGTGGACCGGGCCAGTATCGCGGAGACCGGACTGGGGCTGACGGATTTTGCCATTCTGGAGGCGCTGCTGCACAAGGGACCGCTTCTGATCAATGCCATCGGCGAAAAGGTGCTGCTGAGCAGCGGTTCCATGACGGCGGCGATCAACCGGCTGGAGAAAAATGACCTGGTCCGGCGACTGCAGGATCCGGCGGACGGGCGGTGCTTTTATGTTCACCTGACAAAGCACGGACGGAAAGTGATTGCGGAAGCCTTTGACCGGCATCAGGACAATCTGGAAAAGATGACCTCTGTTCTGATGCCGGACGAACGATCGGAACTGGTCAGACTGCTGAAGAAAATCGGTCTTCATGCCGATCAGATGTCCGACAGGAAAAACTGATATTTTTTTGCCCATATATCTTGATATAAAGATTTATGCCGGGAGGTATTATCATGGTCGACAACTTCAGAATCAGCGGCATTCATCATATCACGGCCATTTCATCCGGGGCCGCGGAAAATCTGTCTTTCTATGAAAACGTACTGGGATTGCGACTGGTAAAACAGACGGTCAATTTTGACGATCCCCGTACCTGGCATCTCTATTACGGCGATGATGCCGGTTCACCGGGGACGATTCTGACCTTCTTTCCCCGGGAGCAACTGCCGAAGGGCAGACCCGGTGCGGGTATGGTAACGGCCATCGGTTTTGCCATACCGCGCCATTCCTTCTATTACTGGTACAAACGACTGCAGGAAAAAGGGCTTTCTCCCGAGGGAGAGGTGCGGTTCAATGATCCGGTGATCCGGTTTACCGATCCCCACGGTCTGCCGCTGGAGCTGATCGGTGCGGCGGAGGATCGCCCCCGGCATATCCGGTCCGGCTCTCCGGTTCCGCAGGAGAATGCCATTGCCGGATTTCATTCCGCCACGGCCCTGCTGCATCATCTGGAGGATGCCCATACGCTGCTGACCGCCGGAATGGGAATGACCCCGGCCGGCCGGGCGGAAAACCGTTTCCGTTTCCGGATGGCCGATGAACAGTCTCCCGGACATTATTATGATATTCTGCTGGATGTAAACGCCGAACAGGGAATACCGGGCGGCGGAACAGTGCATCATATCGCCTTTCGCACCGAAGACGAGGAGACCCAGAAACTGTGGCAGGGTCGGTTGAGAGAGAAGGCAATGGCCGTAACGGAAGTGCGGGACAGGAAGTATTTCCGCTCCGTCTACTTTGATTCACCGGGCGGCATTCTGTTTGAGATTGCCACGGATGGGCCGGGCTTTGCCGTTGACGAGCCTGCCGAAGCACTGGGAGAAACCCTGCAGTTGCCGGTTCAGTATGAGCTGATGCGGGCTGATATCGAAAACCGGCTGCCGCCGTTGCGCAGCGGGGGTGAAATGGAGCGTCTCCTGCCGAAGGCGGGATGAAGGAGCCGTACAGCATTCGGAGGAGAGGGTACGTTGTCCGCGATGTTGCGAAATGGAGAAAAATACAGGTTATTCCCTATTTGCGTCTGCTGCGGCACGGATTATTATAGGTGTCCACAGTAAAATAACATGAACGATGACCGGAGAAAGGACAGACCCCATGCCGGACCGAAAAGATACCGACCAGAAAAATGTCGATGAACAACTCGATGAAATGGACAGCAACATTCAGGATCTGCAGGATAACAAATGCCTTCAGAAATCCTGGGAACGGGTAAAACTGGCGACCCGGCGGAAAGCAGCCCGGGAGAAGGCTTCCGGCAAACAGCAGGGTGAGTAAAACCGGCAATGGTGGTGCATGTCGATACAGCCTTGCCGTTCGGGCGCTTTTATGCCGTCTTCACCGCCTGTCTTCTTCTTGCCGCAGGGGGGCTGCTGTCGGGCTGTGCCGCTTCTCTGCCGGACCCGGACCAGACCATTTCTGCAGGACCGCTGGAAGAACGGATTGCCGTCGCCGGGATGCCGGGGGACCAGTCAATTGATCATCTGCTTGCCGACCGGACGGACACGCCGGAATCCCTTTCCCACCTGAAACGGCTCATCCGCATTGACCAGGCCATCACCGGCCGTCCTCTTTTCGGCGGAAACAGTGTCAACCTTCTCATTGACGGGCCCATGACCTATGATGCCATGTTCGCGGCCATGCGGAACGCCCGTCACCATATCCATATCGAAACCTTTATACTGGATGACGAAGAGGTCGGTCAGAAGCTTGCCGACATCCTCATCGAGCGCCGGAAAGCCGGTGTTGAAGTGCGGATGGTGTATGACGCCTTCGGGATTCTCAATGCCGAAGACGCCTACTTTGAACGGCTCCGGTCCCATGGGATCGATCTGTACAAGTACCATCCCCTGGATCCGACGGAAAACCCGCGCATCTGGCTCATCAATCAGCGGCATCACAGAAAGATCGTGGTGATCGACGGCCGGATCGCCTTTACCGGCGGTATCAATATCAGCGGCGTCTATTCCCACAGTTCGTTCATTCCCCCCGGCGATATGTCCAAACTGAAAGAGCGCTGGCGGGATACCCACCTCCGGCTGACGGGGCCTGTGGTGGCGGCGTTTCAGCGGCTTTTTGTCACATTGTGGGCCGATCTTCATGACGAAGCGCCGCTGGCCGGTCCGGCCTATTTTCCGCCGCTTCCCCCCACCGGCGATTCTCTTGTGCGGGTGATGGTGAGCTTTGCAGGCGATGAGGAGATCGAGATCTACAAGGTCTATCTCACCGTCTTTTCCGAGGCACGCCACCGGATCTGGGTGACCCAGGGCTATTTTTCCCCGGATCAGCGGTTTCTGGATGTGCTGAAAGATGCCGCCCGCCGGGGGGTCGATGTCCGCCTGCTGCTTCCCGGCGCAACCGACTCCTGGATCACCATCAGTTCTTCCCGCGCCCATTATGCGGAGTTACTCAGGGCCGGTGTCCGTATCTTTGAACGGAAAGACGCCCTGCAGCATGCCAAGACCGCTCTGGTGGATGATGTCTGGTCCACCGTCGGTTCCACCAATCTCGATTATCGCAGTTTTCTCCATGCCAATGAGGTCAACGCCATCATATACGGTCAGCCCTTTGCCGAAGAAATGGCACAGGTATTTCGGATTGATCAGACGAAGAACACCGAAATAGTCCTGAACGAGTGGCAGCAGCGCTCGTGGACCCAGCGGTTCAAAGAACTGCTCGGCAGTATCATTGATTACTGGCTCTGAGATTACTGGCTTTGAGATATACTGCTTTTCCATTCTGGTAATACATTTTTTACCCCATTCAATTCCCCCTTGCCCGGGAAATACAATTGACAATGCAGATTGAACATCATGCCGGAACATCTTTTTCCGGATGTTCCGCACGTATCCATCAAAGCAGCAGTACAGCAAGGAGGTATGCGAAATGGTAAAAGACACAGGCCATGTCGAAACGGATGAAAGAGTCGAAAAAGATAAAATCCAGGCCAACATGAAGCGGATCTGGGAACTGGCCAGAGAAGGCAAGTCGGTTCAGGAAATCCGGAATGTGCTGGATTTGAAAGATGAAAAGATGGTCAAGAATGCCCTGGTTCAGCTGATGGCGGAAAAAGGGGAAAATCTGACCATCGACGGGCTGGACAGAGCCTCCATCAATCCCACCTACACCGGCGGCGGTATCCGCATTGATCCGGCCATGCTGGAAGGAACCGGCTTCAGGGAAGGGGATGAATTCGACGTTACCGTGACAGACGACGGCATTACCCTGAAAAAACGACCGCCGCTGTAATCCATACAGAAAACCCGGTTTTAGGCCGGGTTTCGTTTACAGGAAAGGACACCAACTGTGGCAGAAACCAGACAGTCATTATGGTTGCAGGACGGTCCCGCAACCCGCTATCCTTCTCTGGAAGGGCATATCCAGGCGGATGTGGCGGTGATCGGTGCCGGTATTACCGGTCTGACGACGGCATTTCTGCTGAAACGTGCCGGTGTGAAGGTAACCGTCATCGAGGCAGACAGGGTATGCTACGGCGTTACGGGAAACACAACAGCGAAAATATCATCCCTTCACCAGTTGATCTATGCGCGCATCGCCTCCTCTTTCGGCGAAGAAACCGCACAGATATTCGGCGCCGCAAACGAGGCCGCGATCCGGCAGATTGAATCTCTTGTCCAGGAACTGAAGATCGACTGCCATTTTCATCGTCTGCCTGCCTGCACCTACACGGAACAGGCGGATATGATCCCGAAGATCGAGGCAGAGGTGAGAGCGGCCCAGAAAGCCGGACTGCCGGCGCACTACCTGCAGGAGACGGATCTTCCGTTTCCGGTGCAGGCGGCGGTCCGGTTCGATGAACAGGCCCATTTCAATCCCTATCACTACTGTGTCGGCCTTGCAGCAGCCATTGACGGGGATGGAAGCCATATATTTGAATCGAGCCGTGTGACCGATGTGGACGGCGGGACCGTAAAAACAGGGGCCGGAGAGGTCGCTGCGGATCAGATTGTTCTGGCGACGCAAATCCCCTTTCTCAACCGGGGAGGCGCATTTGCCCGGAATTATCCCAAGCGGTCCTACCTGCTGGCGACACGCATTGAAGGGGAAACGCCGGAAGGAATGTATATCAGTGCGGAATCGCCGATTCGCTCCATTTCCCATGCGGCCGGAAGTGATTATCTGCTCATCGGCGGAGAAAGCCATAAAACCGGACAGGATCCGGATACCCGGCGGCGGTATGAAGCGCTGAAAGAATGGGCCCGTCGCCATTTTACAGTTCAGTCCGTCGATTATGAGTGGTCTTCCCAGGATTTCATGCCCGCCGACGGATTGCCCTATATCGGGCGACTCCATCCGTTCACCGGCAGCATCTATGTGGCGACCGGTTACGGAAAATGGGGAATCACCCGGGGAACCTTTGCCGGCATGATTATCAAGGATCTGATTCTGGACCGGGAGAATCTGTGGGCGGAAACCTTCTCGGCCACACGGCTGAATCCGAGCCGGTCCGCGAAGGATTTTTTCTCGGAGAATATGAATGTGAGCAGGCGGTTTGTCCAGGACCGGATGAGCGCCATTATTTCCCCTGGGCTGAAGTCACTCAAACCGGGGGAGGGAGATATTATCCGGACCAGAGGCGGACGGTCCGCCGCCTATCGTGAAGAAAACGGAACCCTGCACGCCGTTTCCCCGGTCTGCACCCACATGGGGTGCTATGTGACATGGAACACAGCGGAAAAGAGCTGGGATTGTCCCTGCCACGGTTCCCGGTTCGATGTGGACGGGAAGGTGCTGCACGGACCGGCGGTAAAGAAACTGTCGAAAAAAGAGACAAAGGAAAAGTAAAGGGGGAAGTGGACACGGCCATTATCACAGCAGGTGACCTGCTGTGATAATGGCCGTTGGTATACCAGGAAGAATCGTTTTTTCAGATCCTTACTCTACGACAAAGGGAATGGTGACCCGGCCGAAGACCTCACCGGACGGCACGCCGATCAGATCGGCTGTGAACTGAACCCGGGGTGCGTCGGGATTTACCCGTTCAAAGTAGACAAAGCCGGACACCTCGCCGCCATCGTTGATGACGCCTTCCGGAAGCGCCTGGGCCAGCATTTCCGGTGTGGGCAGCGGAATTTCCATCCAGTACCGGTAGTACCGGTTATAGTAGTAGGGGTCATAGTAAAACGGGCCGGTTGCCGGAGGAACCGTCGGGTAGACGGGCGCGTAGGGATGGGCGATATAGAAGCCCTGATAATAAAAGTCCGGGGAGGCCACCGGATCATAGGCCGAGGCGATGAAGGGCTCCTTGATTTCGCCTTCGATATTGTAGGGCGGCAGGGCGGCGTAGCGCTCACCGGCCGGATTGATCAGTGCGAAATCTTCATAGCGGACCCGGATGGGCGAACCATGATTGTTCCGGATCGTCACCTTGACCGGCGTAACTTCCTGTTTCACGGAGGGGCGACCTGTCCAGCTGTCGGAAGTGGCCGTCATGCGGACGCCCTTTACAGACTCTATCGCACGTTCTTCCATGCCGCTGACGGTATCGGCTTTGGGCGCGGGGGTCAGATCAGGATTGGTCGTGCAGGCTGCAACAAAGAACAGAACAAAGAAAAACGTGATTCCCAGTCTACATTTTTTCATTTCAGCTTCCTCCTGCTGTAATAGAGTGAAAGAGATACTCTTGTTTATCATTTTCATCCTGTCTCTACAAGTAACGGATTGGAAACCCCGTTTCAATCAGGTGAATCCTGTAAATATTCCGGTTCGCCTGACGGCGTTTCATACATTTGAAATTCATATTGCACAATTATCTGTTTGAACCTATCATAACGTTTCAGCATGAATTGTAGCAGAACAGCGGATGCGCAGCAGCGTATCCACTGTAATCAGGGTGGTAACGGCACGGATTGAGATGGACTCAGGCATCAATTGAAGGAGGACTTTCATGGGCATCAAAAAGCAGTATCTGAAAAGCAAACCGGTATGTAAAGTTACGTTTAAAGTGCTCAAAAATGAGATCGGAGAAGCAGAAACCGTCCATCTCGTCGGCGACTTCAATCACTGGGAAGAGAACGCCACACCGATGAAAAAGCTGAAGGGCGGCGATTTCACGGTGACCATAAATCTGGACAGGGACAGAGAGTACCAGTTCCGCTATCTGATCGACGGCGCCCGCTGGGTCAACGACAGCGGAGCAGACCGCTATGAACCGGGGCCCTATTCGGACGCGCAGAATTCCGTGGTTTCCTGCAGCGCGTAATCAGACTTTCCCGCCCTCTGTACAGAAACCGGTGGGTTTTTTATGAAAGCATCCTGAGGGCTGGCTGGAGAAGTCAGCCCTCTTTCTCTTCCTTTCCCGCTTCTCCGCGCGCTGCTTCTTTTCCGGAAATTCCGTGACAATCCTTCCATGATGGCTATATTGAAAAGCAAACATCAGGCAGGCTGTGCCTGCAGAAGTTTGGCCGGAATTACAGAAAGGATTTTTTATGTGTGGAATTGCAGGGATATGGGGCCAGAATGATGCCCGCCCCATTGAAGAGATGAATCGCAAACAGAAACACCGGGGACCGGATGGAGAAGGACTTCATGTGCAGGAGGGAAAAGGTGTACTGGGTCACGTGCGGCTTTCGATCATGGACCCGGAAGGCGGAAGCCAGCCGATTTATAATGAAGACCGCTCACGTGTGATTGTCGCCAACGGCGAAATCTACAATCATGCGGACCACCGGCGCAGGCTGGTCGAACATCACCGGTTCGGCTCCACCAGTGACAGTGAAACCATCCTTCACCTGTTTGATGAAAACGGACCGGAAGCGGCAGCCCTTCTGGACGGCATGTTCGCTTTTGCCGTCGGTGAAGCCGATCATCTCTTTCTCGCCCGTGATCCCATTGGAATCAAGCCTCTCTATTTTGCCGTCAAAAATGAAAACGGCGGAGACAATACCATCTATTTCGCCTCTGAGCTGAAGGCGATTTCCCGGTGGACCGATGATGTCCTGGAGTTTCCCGCCGGAACCTATTATCATTCCGGCAAAGGATTCCGCAGATACTATACCGTTCCGCAGATCGCGCCGGAAGATCTCCCCCCGGAGAACCTGCAGGTTGATGAACTGATTCGCCGGGTACGGGAATCGCTGGAGGCCGCCGTTGTCAAACGCCTGATGAGTGACGTGCCGCTGGGCTCTTTTCTTTCCGGCGGACTGGACAGCAGTGTCATCGCCGCCATCGCCCGCCGGCACAAGGATGAACTCCATACCTTTTCCGTCGGTATCGAAGATTCCCCGGATATTCTGGCGGCCCGTCAGGTGGCGGATCATATCGGCTCCATCCACCATGAGTACATCTATACGGCAAAAGAGATCATGGAAATCCTGCCCGAGGTGGTCTACTATCTGGAATCCTTTGATCAGGATCTGGTGCGGAGTTCCCTTCCCAATTATTTCTGCGCCCGTCTTGCCGCCAACTATGTCAAGGTGATCCTGACCGGTGAAGGCGCAGACGAACTCTTTGCGGGGTATGACTACTACCGGGAGTACCAGAACCCCGATGACCTGCACCGGGAACTGCACCGCTCGGTCACGCGGCTCCACAACATCAACCTGCAGCGGGTGGACCGGATGACCATGCGCCACGGCATTGAAGGCCGGGTTCCGTTTCTGGACACGAACATGATCGAACTGGCCCAGCATATTCCGCCGGGGCTGAAACTCTACCGGACACCGGACGGCCGGCGGATCGAGAAGTGGATCCTGCGGAAGGCGGTGGAAGATCTGCTTCCCCATGAGATTGTCTGGCGGAAGAAAGAGCAGTTCGACCAGGGAAGCGGAACCGTCGATCTGCTGGAATCGACCATAACAGCCGCAACCAGCGGAATCGATTTTGCCGAATACGCCGCCCGGTATCCCCGGGACCGTCTGCGCTCCACGGAAGAATGCTTTTATCACCGGCAGATGGTGAATCTCTTTGAAAATCCGGACCCCGTGCTGAAGAATGTCGCCCGCTGGAGCATGTAAAAAAATATTTTTTGTTTGACAGGCCCGGAACGTTTTGTTATAAGGATTTTTTGTTTGACGGCGATAGCCGACAGGGCCGTTAGCTCAACTAGGCAGAGCACCTGACTCTTAATCAGTAGGTTGAAGGTTCGATTCCTTCACGGCCCACCACGAAAATAAAGCCTTTCGGGATGTTAGCTCCCGGAAGGCTTTTTTGCTTTCTGTGCGGATGCGCGTAAATCAGACATGTTTTGCAGGCAAAATGCAGGCAGCAACCTCCTCTCTCCTGCTGCAGGCCCGATCCATTCTTTTCATTATCTCCATGTTTTCCCGTTCAATGCATTATCTTTCTGATTCATGGGGGCTCCCCCCTTGCGGAGCGGTCATTTCATTTTTAAATTTACCCTTCCGGTCTGGTTTGCATAAGAGAGAAATTTCTTTAACAGCGGACCATCTGTACTTCCGCCGGAAAGGAGCGCATCACCTGATGAGAAAGCGGTTTTCCCTTTTTGAATGCGCCTCCCGAAAGCGGTCGGCGTTTGTCTTGACAATGGACCATACAGTCTTATTTTCTAAATCAACATTCACTTGGATGTAACCGTTTTTTTTGAAGTTTTACCAACATTCACGAGATGATTCCGGTATGAGCCATCTTGATCACGAATCTCTATTTTATAATCCGTTTTTATGAATTTATTTATCAACAAACCGGCAAAAAGTGGTGGCCCATGAATGACAAAGCCAAACTTGATAACACTGAAATACATGATGCAAATGCAGAAGATGAGGAGGTAGCCGCAGAACAGGCGGAGGACGGTGACGCATCTGCGGACGGTGATGCGCCTGATGCAATCGGGGAACTCGAAGACCGGCTGGAAAAGGCACAGGAAGATGTTCGGGCGGAACATGACCGGTATACCCGACTCTATGCCGAGTTTGAGAACTACAAAAAACGCTCGTCCCGCGAGATGCAGGAATTCCGGAAATTCGCCAATGAAAATCTGATCCGGGAACTGCTTCCC
>JBEPXL010000071.1:0-10521 GCA_041641935.1 Desulfobacteraceae bacterium
CCTCCAGGGCATGGATGTGCAGCAGTCGGGCAAGATCATCCGTCACATGTTTCCGGGCTCGGGTTACCGGAGTACGCTCCGCATCGGTCCGGCCGGAGAAAACGGCTCGGCCATGGCCTGTATCAATGTGGATACCTACCGCCACTTCGGCCGACTCGGCGGGGGCGGTGTCATGGGCGCCAAAAACCTGAAGGCGATTGTGGTCCGGGGCAGTGATTCCTTTGAACTGCCACAGGCAAAGGAATATTCAAAACTCTTCGGGCATGTGTACGAACAGCTCACCGCCACCCGCATGATGACCAAGTACCATGACCTCGGCACGGCCGCCAATCTGGAGGCGCTGAATGAACTCAAGGCGCTGCCCTGGCGGAATCTGCAGCAGACCAGCGATCCGGCCGTCAAAAACATCTCCGGGCAGAAGTTCGCAGACGATACCCTGCTGCGCAACGCCGCCTGTTCGGGATGCCCGGTCGGCTGCATCCATATCGGTTTTGTGCGGGAAAAGTTCATGAAAGAGCACCAGTTTGTCTACCGTCAGGTCAACTATGACTATGAACCCATCTTTTCCACCGGAACCATGCTGGGGGTGACCGATCACGCCGCCGTACTCGCCCTGATGGACGTGGTGGAGAAAGTGGGGCTGGATGTCATGTCGGCCGGGGTGGCCCTGGCCTGGGCCACGGAAGCCACGGAAAAGGGGATCATCTCCGAAAAAGAGACGATCATCCCCCTCCGGTTCGGGGATGCGGATCTCTACACCAGGGCGATCCGCCATCTGGGGGATGCCACCAACGACTTTTACCGTGCCCTGACCAGCGGAACCCTGAAAGCGGCCGAACAGTACGGCGGGGAAGATTTTGCCTGTGTCCTCGGACAGGAAATGGCCGGGTACGCCACCGGTGAGGTCTTTTTCACGGCCCAGTCCCAGGGGCTCCGGGTCTCCCACCTGGATACGGGGGCCTATTCCTATGATCAGATGCATGATACCAAGGATGTAACGGACGCCGTGGCATTTCTGGTGAAAGACGAACAGGAGCGGATCATCCTGACCTCGATGGTCTCCTGCCTCTTTGCCCGGGGGGTCTACAAGCCGGAACTGGTGAAAGACTGCCTCAGCGTTCTCGGCTACCGGCCCCTGGCGGACCGGCTGGACGAGGTTGCCGCCCACGTGCAGAAACTCCGCTGGCAGACCCGGATCGCCACCGGCCATGATCCGGCAGAGGTGACACTCCCGAAACGCTTTTATGAAGTCGAGACCTGGAAGGGAAAGATCGACGCGGACTATCTGAACGCGCTCCGGGCCGGATATCAGGAGAAAATCCGGGAACTGGGACAGCCGGAAGAAACCTGATGCGGTTTCCCCTTCTCCGGGAGGGGGAACCGGCAGTTTGTTTATCATTTCCTGATACTTGGCCGCCTCATACCGATTGACAATTTCTTCCGGGGTGAGTATAGCATCAGTGTCCTGATCGGACCATATCCAGACGGTCACCTGTGCCGATGAAGTTATTCCGCTGCACATCGGCAGCCCCGTACCGCAGGGGGCGGTGATGATTCCGGACTCCTGCTGCAAACCAGAGCGCACACCAGCATCTGGATAAACAGACATTCAGAATTGGCTGCCAAAGGCCGGAACGGCATCTGCGCCGACGACCGGTACCGCCGTACCATGATGTTTTGGATGTCTGCAGAATGACAGAACATGTCTGTCACAAGGTCAGAGAAGGAGAAAGACCGATGAAGAACACTTCGACGACAGATCAGCCGGTGACAGACGTTTTCCGGAAGTCTATCGGAAAAGGAGGGGGAAGGCCATGCTAAGTGAAAAGGAAAAACTACAGACACTCACCCGTCTGGGAATCGATCTGAATCAGGTTCAGGATCTGGATATTCTGATGGAACGGCTTCTGACAGAAGCCCGCCGGTTCGTCAATGCCGACGCCGGTTCCGTCTATATCTGCGAGGACAGCCGGCTCAACTTTGCCTACACGCAGAACGACACGCTCCAGAAACGGCTGCGGAAAGGCGAAAAACTGATCTATTCGACCTTCACCGTTCCCATCAATGAACGGAGCATCGCCGGTTATGTCGCCACCACCGGCCATCCCCTGAACCTGGCCGATGTGTATGACCTTGACCCGACCCGTCCCTACGGATTCAGCGACAAATTCGATCAGGCCTCCGACTACCGGACCGGTTCCATGCTCACCCTTCCCCTCAAGAATGTCAAAGGCGGTATCCTGGGGGTGCTTCAGGTGATCAATGCCCAGGACGAAGGCGGCCACATAGTTCCCTTTACCACCGATGACGAGGTCATGATGATGCTCTTTGCCAGCATTGCGGCGGTGGCGCTGGAACGGGCACAGATGATGCGGGCCATCCTCCTCCGGATGATCCGGATGGCCGAAATGCGGGATCCCAAGGAGACAGGAGCCCACGTCAACCGGGTCGGCGGTTATGCGGTGGAACTCTATGAACGATGGGCCTACCGCCACGGCTTCTCCAAGCGCGAGATCGACAAGAACCGGGACAGCCTGCGCATGGCGGCCATGCTCCATGATGTGGGGAAGGTGGGAATATCCGACCTGATTCTCAAGAAACCCGAGCGGTTCAGCCATGACGAGTATGAAATCATGAAGCAGCACACTGTCCTCGGTGCGCGGCTGTTTCTCGACCGTCAGTCGGATTTTGACGAGGCCGCCGGGCAGGTGGCGCTGAATCACCATGAACGGTGGGACGGCGCCGGTTATCCGGGGCATGTGGATGTGGCCACCGGCAAGCCGCTGCCGGAATATACCCTGCCGTCCGGGCAGGCCCGTGGAAAAAAGGGGGATGAAATCCCCATCTTCGGCAGGATCGTCGCCCTGGCAGATGTCTATGACGCCCTCTCGTCTGCGCGTGTCTACAAGGATGCCTGGGACGAATCAAAGGTGCTGGACACGATCGAACAGGATGCCGGAACCCATTTCGACCCGGAACTGGTAGAGATATTCTTCTCCTGCATCGAAGTCATGCGGGCCATTCAGCGGCGCTATTCCGAGGATATGAAGGAGTGATCCGGTACGCAGATCGTCGCGGCTGTGCGCTTTCCTGATCGAATCCTGCTGTTGTACTTGACAGGACCATGAAAGAGTCATTACCATTGCCCAGTTTATTTTCGGTAAACTGGAGTTGAAAATACAACATCACAAAGGAGTCTTTTTGATGAAGGTAAAAACCATTCTGCTGTTGGTGCTGGCGCTGTTCATGACCGCCGGCGCATGTTACGCGGAAGAGAGTGCCGACGGAACACCAACCGCCGTCGCACCTGATCCGGTCTATGAATTCAAACCCGTTCTGGAAGGTGAAGAGGTGGTCAATGACTTCGTCATCCAGAACAAGGGAACGGCGCCGCTCAGAATCGAGCGCGTCAAAACCGGCTGAGGGTGCACCGCAGCCTCGTATTCGAGGGAAATCCCCGCCGGTGGCGAGGGAAAAGTGACATTAAAGGTAAATACGGCTGGTTTTGGCGGACGGAAACTCTCCAAGGGCGGTATCGTCTTCACCAATGATCCGGCACACAAGCAGCTGAATCTTTCCATGCAGGGGCAGGTCAAGGAGTTTGCCGCCGTTAAACCGGACCGGGTCCGGATGACCGGCGCGGCAGGCGACGAGATCAAATCGGTGGTGACCATCGTACCCAAACCGGACTATCCGTTCAATGTACTGGAAGTCAAAACCCTCAAGGAAAACAACATCAAGGTGGATATGGAAGAGGTGAACACGGAAGAGGAAGGAAAGAAATATATCCTCACCGTGCAGAACCTGAAAGACGCCCGGGCCCGCTATTTCGACGCGGTGATCCTCAAGACCGACAGTGCGGTCAAGCCCGAGATGAAGATCAGCGTCTACGGCAATATCTTTGACAAACCTGTTCCGTCTTCCGGCAAGGCAAACTGAGGAATGCGGATCGAATCCATCCGGACGGTCATCTTCGACTGTGACGGGGTGCTGTTTGATACGGCCCGGTCCAACCGGGCCTATTACAACCGGATCCTGTCACAGTTCAACCGCCCGGACATGACACCGGAGCAGTTCGCCTACGTGCACATGCATACGGTGGATGACGCCCTGGCCCATCTCTTTCCGGAACCGGCGGCCCTGGAAGCGGCCCGGTCGTTCCGGAAAACCCTCTCCTATTCAGCGTTTTTCGCATACATGGAAATGGAGCCGAACCTGCTGCCGCTTCTGGCAAAGCTCCGGCCCCGGTACAGGACCGCCATCGCCACCAACCGGTCGGATACCATGAAGCCGCTTCTGGAAACCTTTGATCTGGCGGCCCGTTTCGACCTGATCGTTACGGCGCTGGATGTTCCCCGCCCCAAACCCCATCCCGACGAACTGATCAAGGCGCTGGAATTTTTCCGCCTCCATCATGATGAGGCGATCTACATCGGCGATTCTCCGCTGGATGAACAGGCCGCCGCCGCCGCGTCGATCCCCTTCGTGGCCTTTCAGAATCCCGGCCTGGCTGCCGACGCCCACATCAGCAGCCTCAAAGAGATCGAGACCCTCCTCGGAATCGGCTGACTACCGCCGCCGTTTCCGCATCTGCTTTTTCTTCCGGCTGCCGAAATCGATCCGGCCGGTCCGCTGCCGCAGCATCAGTCGGATGGGGGTCCGGTCCAGCCCGCTCTCTTCGCGGATCTGGTTGACCAGATACCGCTGATAGGAAAAGTGGACCGCTTCGGGATAGTTGACAAAGCAGACGAAGGACGGCGGGCGGGTCGCCACCTGGGTGGCATAGTAGAACCGGAGGCGTTTTCCCTTGTGCATGGGCGGTTCCCTGTGGGTCAGGGCCCGTTCCATGATCCGGTTCAGTTCTCCGGTTCCGAGCCGCCTGGTGTACTGGTCGTAGACCGTGTCCACCATGTTGAAAATCTTCTGGATCCGGAGCCCTGTCAGGGCGGAAATGGTCAGGGCGGGGGCAAAGCCGAGAAACCGGGCCTGATGCCGGAGATTTTCCATGTACTGCCGGGTCGTGTTGCGGTCCTTTTCCACTGTGTCCCACTTGTTCAGCAGAAAAATGCAGCCGCATCCCCGTTCATAGGCGTACCCGGCGATGGTGATATCCTGGTCGGTGATTCCTTCCCCGGCATCGATCATGATCAGGGCCACGTCGCACCGGTCCAGGCTCCTGAGGGCCTTGATCACCGAAAATTTCTCGATCTTCCGGGAGACCTTTGCCTTTCGCCGGATGCCGGCGGTATCGATGAAACGGTAGTTTTTTCCGTTCCGCGTCAGCAGGGAATCGATGGCGTCCCGGGTGGTTCCGGGGATATCGCTGACAACCAGCCGCTCCTCTCCCAGCAGACGGTTGACCAGGGAGGATTTTCCCGCGTTGGGCTTCCCCACCACCGCCACCCGGATGAGGGACTCGTCCCCGACAGTTTCCGCCGGTTCCATCGCCGGCAGGGCCGCCACGAGATCATCCAGAAAATCTCCCGTGCCGTAGCCGTGTTCGGCCGAGACAGGATAGAGCGGTTCGACGCCAAGCCGGTAGAAGTCATGGAGGCGGTTCTCATGCTGGGGCGCGTCGATCTTGTTGACCACAAAAAAGACCGGCTTTTCCACGGCCCGGAGCATCTCGACCATGTCGGCATCAAAGGGGGTCATGCCGCCCTTGCCGTCCAGCATCAGAATCACCGCATCGGCATTGATGACGGCCTGATCGATCTGGGCACGGATCTGGGGCGCAAAGATTTCCTCGTCTTCATCGGCAAACCCGCCGGTATCCACCAGGGTGAATTCCCGCCCGTCCCAGACCGCCTCCCCCAGGAGCCGGTCCCGTGTCACGCCGGGAAAATTGTCCACCAGCGCGTCGTGGGTTCCGGTGATCTTGTTGAAGAAGGTGGATTTTCCCACATTCGGTCGTCCGACAATCGCAACAATCGGTTTCATAATGCCACACATTCCGGAAATGACGGGAATCGTTCCGATCCTGACATTGCGCCACCGGGCCTGAAAAACCGGACTGCTCCGGATGCTTCACAGAACCAGACTTCTTCGGCCCCGGCTTCGAAATAAAGCGACCGCTTTTCCGCCATTTCATCGCCTGTATTGCCGGTGGACAGGATTTCCACACAAATCTCCGGAGAGATGGAGCATTCCGTTTCCTCCCTGATCTGCCGGAACCGCTCCGCCGAACACCATGCCACATCCGCCACTTTCGTACCCTTCCGCGTTTTCACGGCGCATTCTGTCAGCACATGGCCCGTGTCCGGAAACAGACGGGCGATCTTTCCCTGGAATGCGGCGTGGTATACTTTTGCGGGTGACATCACAATCTGTCCCCTTTCATTCAGTTCAATCTTGAAGGGCAAATCCTTCAGCGCGGGATGCGCACAGACCTCCTGCCAGTTCATGTCACTGTCCTTTCCTTAAAACTCGATATTGCCGGGGGTCCGGGGGAACGGAAGAACGTCCCGGATATTCCGGACACCGGTGAGAAGCATCAGCATCCGTTCAAACCCCAGGCCGAATCCGCTGTGGGGAACACTGCCGTACCGCCGGGAATCGAGATACCACCAGTAGTCCTCCCTGTTCATGCCGGTCTCCGTCATCCGGCTTTCGAGCATCTCAAGGCGCTCTTCCCGCTGGCTTCCGCCGATGATTTCCCCCACGCCGGGAACCAGTACGTCCATGGCCGCCACGGTGTCGCCGTCGTCATTGACCCGCATGTAAAACGGCTTGATCGACCGGGGATAGTTATAGAGAATGACCGGTTTTTTAAAATGCTCCTCGGTGATATACCGCTCGTGTTCGGACTGCAGATCGCTGCCGAATCTGACCGGGTACTCGAATTTTTTCCCGGACGTGTTCAGAATCTCCACCGCCTCCCGGTACGGCAGCCGTACAAAGGGTGCGGCCAGGATATTCTCCAGGGTCGCCATCAGGGTCTTGTCGACAAACCGGGCAAAGAGTTCAATGTCTTCGGCACAGTTGTCCAGGATATACCGGGTCAGATACTGGATCATCTCTTCGGCCAGGTCCATGTTCCCGTCGAGATCGCAGAAGGCCATTTCGGGCTCCACCATCCAGAATTCGGCCACATGGCGGCTGGTGTTGGAATTTTCGGCCCGGAATGTGGGACCGAAGGTGTAGACATCGCCCAGGGCCAGGGCGAACATTTCGGCGGATAACTGGCCGGAGACGGTCAGATTGGCCGGAATGCCGAAAAAATCGGCGGCATAGTCGGTTTTTCCCTCTTTCAGTGGAAGATGGTCCATGTCCAGCGCCGTCACCCGGAAGAGTTCCCCCGCCCCTTCGCAGTCCGAACCGGTCAGGATGGGGGAGTGGATATACTGGAACCCGCGGTCCTTGAAAAACTTGTGGATGGCGTAGGACAGTTCCGACCGGATGCGAAAGACCGCACCGTATTTGTTGGTCCGGGGGCGCAGGTGGGCGATGGTCCGGAGATATTCGTCGGTGTGGCGTTTTTTCTGCAGCGGATAGGTCTCCGGGGCCAGCTGGATAATCTCCACCGTATCGGCCCGGACCTCCCATTTCTGGTTTCCGCCGGGGGATTCCACCAGTGCGCCGGTGACCGCCACCGCCGATCCGGTGGTCAGTTTTTTTACATCCTCATAATTGGCTATGGCTTCATCGGTGATGACCTGGACATTTTTCAGACAGGAACCGTCGTTCAGTTCGAGAAAAGAAAAGGTTTTGCTGTCCCGCCGGGTTCTGACCCAGCCTTTGATCAGTATCTTCTCCATCGGGCGGTCCGACTGCAGCAGTTTTGCAATTTTGGTTCGTTCCATATTCAGCTCCTGAAAAATCGATATAACAGTGCAATGACAGAAACAGCAGCTTCCCTGCGGGACATAAAGCTGCATCCCCCGCAGAGCGGCGGCAGAAGAGAGGCTGCCGCATATCTTCAAGCCTCTGAACAATCTGTATAAGATGAGTATAACACCCCGGAATTTCAAGGGCAAGGAGGAAGTCCGTTAACCGTTTCCGTTTTTTTTCACTTGATTCCGGATTCGATTAACGATATTTTAACATTCGGGAATGATATGAATTTATCTACAATATGAGGTGCATCAATGGGGAAATATATTCTTTACCTCGTCATTGCCTTTATCATCGCCTTTGCCGCCAATTTTTTCGGAGTTGTGGACATTCCGTGGCTGGACCCGCCGTTTGCTACGGACCGGGGGTACTATACCGAAGGAACCGATAAAAAGAACCGGGCGGTGGAAGAAATTTTTGAACATGAAAAGAAATAAAGGGTGGTGACGGAGGCGTCATATGAGACAGCAGGGGAACGGGTCAGCAGGAAAACTGACACGTTCCCTTATTCCGTCTCCGGATGGTTTTCCATCTCTTCGAGCAGGGCAAAGATGACCGGGGCGGAAAAACCACGTCCATACAGGAAACGGTAGATTTTTTCCCGCCGTTTTCTTCTGTCCGTTTCCCTGTTGAAAGTACGCATCTTTTTTTCGCAGACCCGCCGGGCGACCGTTTTTTCGTCATCCCCTTCGACATACCGGGCAATCCGTTTTTCAACCGATGCGCCTTCCAGCCCTTTCTTTTTCATGTCGCGCCGGATCCGTTTCGGGCCATATCCGCGGGCCCTGAGTTCCCGGAAATAGATCCGTGACGTCTCTTCATCATTGAGATAGCCGTACCGTTCACAGGTGCGGATGGTCTGTTCCACCGCCTCCCCTGCAAATCCCCGCTGTGTCAGTTTCTGTTTCAGTTCTTTGCGGCTGTGGCTTCGCCGGGAAAGGATCCGGACTGCGGTGTTCATGACGTCGGTCGGCGACGTATCGGACGGGTTCGCTTTCGGCATTTGACGATTTCCTGATTTTGTGGCAATGTTGCCGACTGGATGAAAACCGAGTCAACAGAAAAGGATGCCGTCTGATGAATCCCCTCTACATTGCCGCATTTGTCAGCTTCCTGTCCGGCGCAGCAGGTTATATCATCGTCCGGTTCTGGATTCTTCCCATCGGACGATACCGGACCCTGAAAAAGGAAATCTCACAGGCTCTCTCCGTCTTCACCGGCAATATGGTTCATAACATCGCGGACAAAGCGGCCGAAGCCCGGATGAAAGAGATCCGGAAAGCCTTCCGGTCCTATGCGGTACGGCTGTCCGATGTGTATGACCTGGATATTCCCCACTGGTACCGGATGGTGCTGGCCAACCGGAAGGAATCCCCGCCGGATGCCGCAAAGGATCTGATGAAACTGGCCAGTACCCGGGATGCCAACCATATCCGGAAACAGGCCGAGGCGATCCGTCAGGCCCTGGGGCTGCCGTGATTATTCACCTTCCAGAAAAGAGGCGATAAACCCTTTCACCTCTTCTTTTCCTTTGAAAATTCCGTAATGGCCTTCGCAGAGAATATCCGCCTCCAGTTCCAGGAGCTTCTGCAGGGAATCCAGATAGGCTTCTTCATCTGAAAGAAGGGTGGGGGCCAGCGGGCCGTGAACGTCCTGGGCGAAAAGGACTGTTTTCCCCTCGGATTCGGTCAGATAGGCCAGGGAGCCGGGGGAGTGGCCGGGAATGTGGATGGCTTTGATGATCCGGTTTCCCAGCTCGATGTCCGTCACTTCACCGGATAATTTCCAGTCGATCTGAAACGGCTTCATGACAGAGCCGTACCAGGCCGCCGCGGTCACCGCATTGTTTCCCTCTTCCAGAAACTGCGCGTCGCGTTCATGGGCCACGATCCGGCAGCCGGTTTTGTCCTGAATAGCCTTTGCACCGCCGGCGTGATCGAAATGGCAGTGGGTCAGCAGCAGGCAGGCGATCTGATTCAGTTTCAGACCGCTGGCCCGGATGTTTTTCAGCAGCATCCCCACCGAGGCGCCGCATCCCGCATCGATCATCGCGGCATGGCCGTCGAAATTGATCAGATAGACCGCAGCGTCCTCCGGTGCCGTCAGGCCGCTGCCGCCGATCTGGATGATTTCTCCGGTTATTTTCATATCCCTACTTGCTGGACGCCGTCACCTGGCGGGGCTTTTCTTTGGACTTCATGTGCCGGTAGTACTGGAGCACCTTTTCCACATAATTCTGGGTCTCTTTTATGGGCGGGATGGCATTGTACCGTGCCACCCGGGTGGGACCGGCATTATAGCCGGCCAGGGCGAGATTCAGGCTGCCGTCGAACTGGTCCAGCATCATCCGGAGATATTTGGTTCCGCCCATGATATTCTCCCAGGGATCGAAGGGATCATGAACCTTCAGAATTTTGGCGGTACCCGGCATAATCTGCATCAACCCCTGTGCGCCCTTTTTCGAAACCGCACGGGCATTGAAATTGGACTCCACCTTGATCACGGCTTTGACCAGGGAAAAGGAGACGTTATACATCCGGGATGCCAGCGCGATATAATTGTCATACTTGCTGGTGGTGTAGTAGGCGCCCAGTCCGGTCTTGCCGGACATGAACAGCTGGTACCGGGCCGAGGTGGGCACATTGGTAAAGTGCATCACCCCGTTTTCATCGACATATTTATAAATAT
>JBEPXL010000072.1:0-8098 GCA_041641935.1 Desulfobacteraceae bacterium
CGGACATGTTCTCGGCCACCGCAACCGGTACACTTGCGATATCGCCGAGGCGGACCTTCATGAAGACATTCTTGGTTTTCTCGTCCGCCACGGGAATGATCCCCTCCACGACACCGGTGAGTTTTTCGGTATCGAAGGCGTTGAGGATGACATCGACGGTTTCGTTCCGCCCGGCATACTGCAGCAGATCTTCCGTGATCGGAACCTTCACAAACAGTTCTTCCGCGGACGCGACCCGGCAGATGGTCCGCCCCTGGACAACCCAGTCGCCCACATCCACGCCCTTTTCCAGAACCAGTCCGTCAAAGGGTGCGTGAATGATGCTTTTGTCCAGCTGCAGTCTGATCTTTTTCAGGTTTTCTTCGGTGATCTCTTTCTCCTTCACCTGTTCCTGAAGGGCGAAGTAGAGTTCGTCATAGTCGATTTCACTGGCCGCTTCCCGCTTGAAGAGTTTTTCATACCGGTCGAGATTCTTTTTCGTTTTCTGGATTTGAACCTCGTTCTGGGCCAGCTTCGCCTCTTCCAGGGCGATGTTACGCTCCAGAAAATCGGTATTGAGGGTCACCAGATCATCCCCTTTGTCTACCTGGTCCCCCTCCCGGAAATGGACCTCCTGTACCATACCCGCCACTTCCGTGGAGACCTGACTGACGCGGTCAAAGTACAGCACACCGATGATTCCTGCCTGCTCGGCGGCATTCTTCTCCGTCACCTCCGCCAGACGGACCCTGGCCGCCCGGGGCGGTCCCTGGGCCAGTGCCGTTGTAACGGTGAGCAGGAGTATCAACAACAGATGTAAACTTGTTTTCATTACGGAATACCCCGTTTTATGTAAATAATCGCCACGCCGGCACGGTCGTGCGCTGGATGTGCCGTCGTGATTTCCCAAAACTTTCGTGCAAATTGCATATTATAATTCAACTGGCACAAAAAACAATCCCTCAATTCATTTTTAATGAACTGAGGGAAATCTGCAGAAAATCAGAAATTTAGCGAAAAACGCCGCTTTCGTGGGCTACTGGAATGACAGTATTCTACGGGCCATGATACTTCGGGAAAAAAGGGAAGTCAGAGCGCGTGTCGGACTTTTTCATGAGGGACAGGAAAGAGAGGGCACAGAGATGCCCCGCCCTCTCCAGAGTGGTTTCCGGCTTTACGGGATAGTGATGCCCGGTGGTGGAATTATTGATTTCGATAATCACAGATATTTCGCTTAACTTCGACTACGCCAATAAAATGGTCGTCTCTTCTGGTGCGCTACCGCAAGCAACCGAATCTCCTGGGGGCGGACGGAATAGAGAAGTGAGTACGGGAACTTCAGTATGGACTTCTTCCTTATGCCTGCCCGTACGAGTGGCGCCGCTTCGGGGTGCTGTGAGATGGTCTCGATCGCACGTTCGACTTCGTCGAGAAATGCACTGCCAAGCCCCGGCGCTTTGAGATCGTAGAAATCAGCGGCCTCGTTGATCTCGACCTCGGCGGTCTCATGAATCGAGAACAGGCGACTCATCTACGGCGATCCCGCGCCCGGTCAAGCACCTCCTTGGCCGGATACGCAGGGGCCGCATCACTATCGACCTCCCCGTCACGGCGGATCGCTTCGTCGATCCACAGTTTCTCTATCTCTGTCTCGCTCATTGCGTCCAGACTGGCCAGTAATTCTTGTGCCAGCAGCGCGCGAGCTTCCGGGCTCAGGCGAAGCGCCTCTTTTCTGAGTTTTTCCACCCTCATGAAACACCTCCGATCATCCTGGGTACTGTTATTCCAGTTCTGTTTCTTTTCGGCCAACACGTTTCTCAGCGGTAAGGAAACCGAGTCCGCCATTTCTGCGATACCGTCCGGCAGGCACTTTATTGGGCTGATAAATGATTTACTGTTCAACAGTCGGTGCATCCTGCCAGCGGACAATCTGTTTCAGATCGATGGTCGTCCCCTGCTGGCAAATGGACATTTCCGCGACCGGCCCTTTGACGATGACCCTGTCTCCCGGCTCAAAATAGCCGACATTTCCGGCCAGGGTGTACAGACGGCCATCCGCCCCGCGAAGAACCTGACACTCCACGCCTTCATCCGTCAGGGTTCCCCGGACGGTAATCCAGTCTTCTCCTTCTTCGACGATCTCTTTCGGTGTACCTGCGGCAACCGCTTCCTGCACCAGAAAGGGTTCTGATCTGGCTTCTATCCGATGATCCTGGGTCTCGGCCACAAATACCCAGCGGGCATCGGTGTCCGCATAGGCAGGCAGGGTCAGGGCTTCGGTGAGATTGCCGGCGGCGTCACTCCGGGTCCGTTCCAGAATCTGATACTCGGAATTTGCCGGTCCGGCGCCAATCTCGATTGCCGTATTCGGCGGAAAACCAGCCGCCTTCACAGTTACCACGGTTCCCGGTCCGCCCAGTTCGGGGGTGATCTGCACGCGCGCACCCGTCGTCCGGTTTTCCACACTCTCCGGAACACTGACGCGGCCCTGCAGCAGTGGATCATCTCCTTCCGGCATCCGGAGGGTCATCCCGATCTGAAGCCGTCTGGGACTGTCAATCTCCGGATTGGCCCGCAGAATTGCATTCACTGTCGTATTGCACCGGCTGGCAATTGCGCTCAGCGTATCTCCGGATACAACCGTCACCGTATCTCCGCATACTGCACCGGCGGATATTTCAAAAGTTGTGCCGATCACCAGCAGGACGCCGCAGATGATGGCCATAATCAACAGAAAACGATGATCCGTCTGAAATTTCATAATACATGCCCTCCCTTTCGTTTCACATCCTCCAGATGAGTTTTTACTGACTGTATGGTATGAACTCACAGAAGGGTGCAAAATGGGGTAAAGAATGTATTTCCCTTATGCAGAGCGTGTAACCTCTCAACCAAGAAGCCACTTCTGCGCGTCCTCGGTCTCTGTAGTAGCAAAGTATTCCGCCTGAATGCCTCCGAACAGGCCGAAGAGGGAGACCCAGGTCCGCTTCCAGACTTTATCGCCGACAACGGCCATCCGGTCGATATGCTCCGCATTGATTTTGGCGAACCGCAGGTCTTCATACAATGCTTCGGCGCTGTTGAGGGTCGTATAATGATCGATCACCAGAAGCAGACGGATGGTTCCGGACTTTGCGGCTGTTTCTTTCAGCATCCGGTCCAGTTCTCTGGTTTCCTTGTCCGTGATCGTGTCATTGATCCGGATCGCCAGAATGTTTTCGGCTACTTCTCCCAGTTTCTGATACATTCGCTTTCTCCTCTCCTGTTGCATGGGGCACCTTACATCCCCCAGATGAAAATCGTTTTCCCGTCACAGGTTTCAGTCTGCTGGAAGATTTTCTCTTCCCGGGTCCGTTTGCCACTCCGGTCAAAGATGATCAGATGCCCGTCTCCGGTTCCGCACCGGTCCATATAGGCGGCGGTCTGCTTCAGTCCTTCGGTGATCGTCCGTTCCAGGCTCCTGTGGAGAAGTTTCAGTTCCATCACCACCCGCTGCAGAAATGCCTGCAGCAGGAGCTGGGGACCGGAAACGCTCTGCTCCCAATCTGCCTGCTCATATTACCAAATATAAACATTTTCCATAAAGATACCACCATTCTTTATCAGGTTCGGCCTTGACCGAAACATTATCCATACATATGTTCTACAGTTTAACGAGGACCAGCCGACAATCCGAACCATCAGACAAAGCGAGTGATATTTATGGATACAGAGAACACGGAAGCGTTTCTTGAACAGTCTCGGGAGAATCTCAATGAAATCCTCCGCCCCTTTCAGCTGGAACTGAACCGCAGGCAGCGACTGGCAGACTTTGTCCGGCAATGTACCCGCGCGGCAGGCCGGGATGATTTTATGCAGCTGGATGAACTGCTCAAGACAAAGGCCGCCGAAAATATCGAGGAGGAACCGGAACTCGCCGACTGCAAACAATGGTTTGACCGGCTTCGGGAATACGCCAACGAACAGGTGGAACGATACCGGCTCCAGTTCATCGAGGATCTGAGCCGTCTGGCGGCGGAATCGGACCTGCCCATCGAGATCGACTTTCCCCGCTTCAGTGTCCTCAAGGGGATCGAAGGCGAAATCGATTTCAGCGGCCGGACCACGGTGATCAACAAAAAGAAGCTCCGCTCCATCGATCCCAGAAGAATTGTGACCGCCGCCCTCCGTGTGAAACGGCAGTTGTACGACCGGCCCTATGATCCACAGCAGTATATCGACAGCCTGTACGAAATCTACCAGAAAATGATCGGCAGACAGGATCTGTCCCCCGGTCATCCGGTTCCGGTGCAGGACTTTTATCTGGAATATGTTCTCGCGCTGCAGAGCAAACCCTTTTTCACCAATATGGACAAATCGAAGTTCCGGGGATACAGCCTGGACCAGTTTGTCGTGGACCTCTGGCGCTATTTCGAGTCAGATGTGAGCGGTACGTCCGACGGTTACGTCCTGCAACTGCGGCCGGGGCGGAACAATTCCCTCTGGCTCATCGACAGCGACGGAGAGCGCCGCCAGATCACCGGGATTTCGTTTCAGGAGAGTGAATGATGATCACACGGGAAGATATTGCGCAGCTGAAACCGTTCCAGGCCCGGTCCATTATCGAGGAACTCCGGAAGGGAAGCGTTCCGACCGAATATGTGCCGTTTTTTACCGTGGGCCGGGAAAACTGGCTCAGGTTCATTGAAGACGATCTGGACAACTATATCGCCGAAGGCGGCTCCAAGGTCCGTTTCATCAGCGGCGACTACGGCGACGGCAAGACCCACTTCATGTCCGTGATCCGGCATCTGGCGGTGGAAAAAGGGTTCGGCGTCGCCTTTGTGGTGCTGACACGGGAAGTGCCGATTCATAAATTCGAAGCCGTTTACCAGGCGATCATCCGGCAGCTGGACGGTCCGTTTGAAGGAACCGGTATCCGGAGCATGTTGTCCGGATGGCTGGAATCCCTCTCCGGAGAGGAAAATACCCTGTCCCCGGAGCAGATTCTTGACCTGGCGGAAACCCTCCGGAACCTGCCGAACATGAACGTCAACTTCGCCAATGCGGTTGCGGCCCTGGTGGAAAACCGGTACTCGCCGCTCCGGGAAGAGGAAAACGACGAGGAGCGGGCCGCGGACCGGGAGACCATCTACCACTGGTTCGAAGGCGGCAAGGTCACCAAACGGGCGCTGAAACCCTTCGGCATGTTCGAGGTGATCAACAAGAACAACAGCAAGCAGATGCTCAACTCCCTGATCGCCTTCCTCCACTATCTTGATTACAAGGGTCTGATCCTGCTGCTGGACGAACTGGAGACCGTCATGGCCCTGTCGGCTTCAATCCGTAACGCGGCCTATGAAAATGTCCGGCTGCTGATCGACAATACGGAACAGACCGAGCATCTCCACATTTTCTTTTCCATCATTCCGGACATCCTCGCCTCGGAAAAGGGCTTCAAGTCCTACGATGCCCTCTGGAGCCGGGTCCGCTCCATCGGGGAGCAGAAACGGCTCAACTACCGAAGTGTTCTGATCGACCTGCACCGGACACCGCTGAACGCGGAAGAACTGGTGAATCTGGGCCGGTCCCTGCGGCAGATCCATGAAATCTCCTACCGGTGGGACGCCCGGGAGAAGGTCTCTGATGACCTGATTCAGCAGATCTGCGACAACCAGAAGAAGATGGGACTGCTGAGCGAAGTCCGGCTCTTCGTCAAGCAGGTCGTCCGGATTCTCGACATGGCCGAGCAGGGCGAATCGCCCGCGGAAAATCTGGATCTGACCGAACATATCCTGTCCAGCCAGAAGGAGATGGACCAGGAAAAGGTGGAACAGCTTCAGCCGAGCTGGGATTCATAGCGAAAAATGAACGATACCGAATTTACCGAAACACTGGCACGGACAACCGGCTTCAGGCAGCGGCGGGCCGTGGAACGGCTCCGGGACGGCCTCTTCGATCCCTTCGGCGTCCGGCTCCTGACCGCCAGGGAGGACCGGCTGCGGCGGGCCTTTGAAGCGGGCCTCACGGAGATGGAACAGAATCCCCCGGCGCATCTCTGTGTCTGCGGGGCCTATGGCCAGGGAAAATCCCACAGCCTTACCTATCTGCGCCAGCAGGCCCTGGATGCCGGTTTCGCGGTGAGCCAGATCAATCTGGATCCAAGAGAGACACCGTTTCATCTGTTCGGACAGGTCTACCGGGCACTGGTGAACCAGATCGAATTTCCCGACGGCGAAACCTCTGTCGTCAAAGCCTGGAAAAAATGGGTGACGACAGAGAAATCACCGGAGACCGATCCGGTTGACGTGATTCCGGATGAGATGCCCCACTTTTTCAAATCGGTGCTGACCGCCCTGGGCCGGGAGAATCTTGCGCTGTCCCGGGAAAAACGGAAGCTGAAAAAACATGCCCGGTTCCGGCCCCGGGAATTTCCGTGGATTCTGGCCAATGCCCTCAACGGGGAATCGGTTCCGGTGGTCCGGCTCCGGCCGGCCCTCAAATACCGGCAGGTCGGTTTCTATAATGACGCGTCCCTCGCCTGCCGGGGATGGGAACCGTATCTGGCGGCGGTGCAGGCATTTCCCCGTCTCTTTCAGACGATGGGATTCCGGGGCTGGGTTCTCCTGTTCGACGAGGGGGAGTCGATCATCCAGAACCGGATCACCGCCCGGAGCAAAAGCTATGAAATCCTGTACCACCTTCTCTTTCCGGAGACGCCGACCCCGGGGCTCTTTTCGGTATTCGCCTTTACCGATGACTTCCTGCTGCAGGTACAGCAGGAGGAATACGACCGGGTCCGGGTCAAAAATGAAGAGGAGATTCCTTATTTTCAGCGGGACTACGGGCAGGTTTTCCGGAAACTGAATGTGTACCGGCTTCAGAATCTTTCTGCAAAGGAATGGAAGCAGATATCGGATCGCCTGATCGCCCTTCATGCCGGAGCCTACGGCTGGCATCCGCCGGAATCCCGGGCAGCGGAAGGAATGTCACAGCGTCTGTCTGAAACCCGTGAACAGGAGGCAAGGGTCCGGCTCAAGGCGCTGGTGGATCAGCTCGACCGGATTCAGCAGCAGGAGATGCTGGCGTAAGCCCAGGAGAAGAGCAATGCAACGTCAGGTGATGGCGGAACCGGATCAGTCGCTTTTCCTCTGCCGGCCTGCATACCGTCAGCTTTCCTCTTTTTTTATGGTACTGCCGTTCTTCTCCATTCCCGCAATGAAGGATTCCAGACACTGACATTTTTCATTGCTGGTCCGCAGGGCATGTTCGATTTCCTTATGGCGCGTAATATCCAGACAGGAACCGATATACCCCGCAAAATTTCCGTCCGCATCCTTCCGGGGAAGTCCCTCGTCAAGGATCCAGCAATATTCCCCGTCATGGCGGCGCAGGCGATATTCCATCACAAACGGCTCCCGCCGGTCAAAGGCTTCCACATAGATTCTGATGCACCGCTCTTTATCATCAGGATGAACGCCTTCGGTCCAGCCGTCCCCCATTTCCTGTTCCATGGTCCGCCCGGTAAAAGCAAGCCAGGATTCATTGAACCAGTAACACTGTTTGTCGAGACCGGACATCCAGATCAGGGCCGGAGAAACATTGGCGATGGTCGCAAACATCTGACGGGCTTCCCGCAGATTCAACTCGGCCTGTTTCATATCGGTAATATCGACAAAAGAGAGTACCGCTCCCGAAAAATCCCTGGGACCGATCTTGTACGGCACAATCCGCATCAGATGCCATCGTCCATCCTGGTTTTCCACCTCCATTTCCTTCTGAAGTTCATTCGCCTGCACTTCCCGGATCAAGGCGACAATATCCACGTTTTTCAGATAATATGAAATGTGGGTGATCGGCCGTCCCAGGTCGCTGTCCAGCAGTCTGAAAATACCGGTAATGCCGGGGGAAAAGCGCCGTACCTCCAGGTTTTCATCCAGCAGCAGCATTCCGATCTGATTTGCTCCCAGCAGATTGTCCACATCATTCTGCAGCTCCGTCAATTCGATAATCTTGCTGTGATACTCGGAATTGACCGTGAACAGTTCTTCATTGGTGGACTGAAGCTCTTCGTTGGTGGACTGGAGTTCCTCGTTACTGGCCAGCAGCTCCTCGTTGGTGGCCTGGAGTTCTTCATTGG
>JBEPXL010000072.1:8108-10446 GCA_041641935.1 Desulfobacteraceae bacterium
CGTTTCGAGCTCTTCGATGGTCGCCTGAAGATTCTCCCGGGTAAACTGAAGATCCTGTTCCAGATCCTGAATCCGCTCCTCGGCCTCCCTGGACAGGTCATAGGTAATGGCGGCCTGCCCCGTTCCCGATGTTTCTGTTTTCTTCATTCCGCTGATCAGAACCGCCGCCAGTGAATCCTGCCCTCTCTTTTCCGGCAGCGGGCGTATCCGCATCTCCACCAGTCGTGTGTCCCCGTCCCGGGTCAGGCGGATGTTGGAAAACCGCATTTCCTGGCGCTGCCGGAACACCTTCTGCAGACCGGTGGTCAGGGGAATGGCCAGTTCCCTGGTTGCCATTTTACTGATGTCGTTGATCAGTTTTCCGGAAGGAAGCCGGAAGTAATCCTGCACGTCCCCGACGACATGGAGCAATTCCAACTGTTCATTGACAATCAGCGTCAGCGGAAGAATATCCCCTGCCGCGCTCTCCAGAAACCGCTCCAGAATCCGTTCTTCCTCTCCAGCCGCAAGACCCCGCCGGGTGCCGGCAAAGTGTGCTTTCCGCGCCTGGAAGCGTGTGTCGGCCGGGCCATTGCTCAGACCAGTATGGCCTGTCGGTTTACTCCGGCCCCTTGCCCGGTAGATTCTCATTTTCGGGGCCACGGGCTCGAAATAGTCGGACATATCGCCGGTGGTTTCACTGGTTCCCAGAAGGAGAATGCCGCCGGGATTGAGGGAAAAATTGAAAAACTCCAGTACTTTCTGCTGCAGAACCGGTTGCAGGTAAATCAGCAGATTCCGGCAGCTGATCAGGGATATGTTTGTAAAGGGGGGATCCTTGATCAGGTTGTGGGGTGCAAACACCACCATCTCCCGGATCGCGCGGGCCACCTGAAAACTCTCCTCTTTCCGGTAAAAGTATTTTGTCAGCAGCCGCACAGGCAGGTCGGCGATGATACTCTCGGGATAGATGCCGGTGGCGGCAAAATGAATGGCATCCCGGTCAATATCGGTGGCAAATATCTTTATGTCTCTGAAGATATTCAGGGCTTCCATACATTCGCGGGTCAGAATCGCCAGGGTGTACGCTTCTTCTCCGGTGGAACATGCGGCCACCCAGAAACGGATTTCCTCCTGGCCGGCATTTTTGAATAAATCCGGCAGCCATTGCTGTGCCAGCGCCTCAAATACATTCTGGTCCCGGAAAAAGCTGGTAACCCCGATGAGCAGTTCCCGGTAGAGTGTCGTCACCTCTCCGGGATAGTTCCGCAGATAGGCGGCGTACTCGTCGATGTTGTCGATCTGGTTGACGGCCATGCGGCGCTCGATCCGGCGGTTGACCGTGCTGGGTTTGTAATGAGTGAAATCCACCTTGCACTGCTCCCGCAGGAGGGAAAAGAGACGGGTCAATCCATCTTCCTGATTCAGCCGCCGCTGCTGTCGTTCGGCACGGGTCACATAAGGTGATTTGGCATATGCAAGGAGCTGGCCGGGCATCTGCTCCGGCGAAAGGATGAAATCCACCAGTCCCGTGGAGATTGCCGCGCGCGGCATACCGTCAAACTTGGCGCTCTCCTCGCTTTGCACCATTACCATGCCGCCGTGCTCCTTCACGGTTCTGACACCGCGCATGCCGTCACTGCCGGTTCCCGAAAGGATGACGGCGACCGCCTTTTCCCCCTGATCCTCGGCAAGGGAAAGCAGAAAAATATCGATGGGCAGATTGATGCCCTTGTGCGGAGACTGTTCATTCAGTAAAAGCCTGCCGTGAAAAATGGTCAGATTTTTCTTCGGCGGAATCAGGTAGACATGATTCGGCAGTACCATCATGCCGTCTTCGGCCCGGCAGACCGGCATCGGTGTTTTCTTGGACAGCAGTTCCACCATCAGGCTCTTGTAGTCCGGCGAAAGATGCTGGATTACGACAAATCCCATACCGCTGGTGTCGGGCATGTTGGTAAAAAACGCCTCGATGGCTTCCAGGCCGCCTGCGGAAGCCCCTACGGCAACGTAATGGGAAGGCGCTGCATCAGCGCTTTCGGTTTCGGATGCGGCAGAGGATTCCGTTGGCGTGTTCTCCTTCGACACCTCCGGCAGAGTTTGCTGTGAAGAATCCGGTTCCGTCATGACGCCTCCCTTCCAAACGGGTTCGGTTCAGTCCGTTTATGATCCATCCTGTTCATTCCTCCTGCACCGGGGCATCAGTCCGGCAAGAATTTCCCGCAGTTTCCGGAGAGTATAGGGTTTTTGCAGAACCCCGGCCACACTTTTTCCGGCAAAGCGTGCGGCGACATCTTCCTCGCTGTAGCCGCTGGCCAGCAGAACCCGTACCTCCGGATCGATCCGGCGCAGTTCCCCG
>JBEPXL010000073.1:0-10253 GCA_041641935.1 Desulfobacteraceae bacterium
CAGTCCTTCTTTGCTGGTGAGGGTGATGTAGGCCCAGGCGACCAGAAACAGGCTGCCGCCGCCCACCAGGATTCCCAGAAGGGATTCGACCCAGGTGATGGCCGGAACCCCGAAGGCCGCCAGAAAGAAAACCGGAATGCCGGGCAGGGAAATCACATCCGGTATGATCCGGTGGTCAATATCGATAAAGGTGATGACGATCAGGACAGCGACAAAGACAAAATAGACCAGGGCCGAGAGGGTGAGTCCGAATTTCAGGAAGACGGCCAGCGCGGAAAGGCCGGTCAGCAGTTCCACCAGCGGATACCGGACGGAAATGGGGGTCCGGCACTGGCGGCAGCGCCCCCGGAGGACCAGGAAACTGGCGACCGGGATGTTGTCATAGGCCCGGATCTGATAGCCGCACTCTGGACAGGCCGAAGGCGGGTAGGCGATGGACCGGGAGAGGGGAATCCGGTGAATGCAGACATTCAGAAAACTCCCGATGCAGAGGCCGAACAGAAAAACAGCGATGGCGATGGTATATTCGAACATGATGTGTAATATCCGGCAACAGGTTTGCGGCGGGGCCGGTGGTGCTGTTTATCCCGGCCCGTCTTCTGTGATTTTCCTACATTACCCGCTCATCCGAAAAAATCAACCCTGATGTTGTCGGATGGCATTTTCTGTTTTATCATAATACAGATTTATGCATTCTTGAATCCGCTTTGCGGTATGTAATTGTATGTGCGCCTGACCGGAAAGGCGGATGACAACAGGAGAGAAAATGGCTGAAACTGACAAAGATGATCTGATTAGTGTAATTGAAGAAGAAGACGATATTCACGCGGAAATACCGGAATCCCTTCCGCTGATGCCGGTGCGGGATGTGGTGATCTTTACGGATATGCTGCTGCCGCTTTTTATCGGACGGAAAAAATCGGTTCGTGCCGTGGAAGAGGCGATGGCCAAGGAAGGGTTCATCTTTCTGGCGACCCAGCATGATCCGAATATCGAAAACCCTTCTCCGGAAGAGATTTACGCCACCGGAACCATCGGGCGGGTACTCCGGATGCTGAAACTGCCGGACGGCCGGATCAAGGCACTGGTGCAGGGGGTTGCCAAGGGGAAGGTCGAAACCTATGTCCGGAAGCACGGCTGGTACCGGGTCCGCATGCACCTGATCGAAGAGCCGGAAGTGGATATAAACGACCTGGAAACCCGGGCCCTGATGCGGAATGTGCGGGAATATGCCGAAAAAATTCTGGCGCTTCGCGGAGAAATGAGCGGGGACGTCAGCGCCATCCTCGAAAGCATCGAAGAACCGGGACGGCTGGCCGATCTGGTCTCCTCCAACCTGCGGCTCAAGATCGAGGAGGCCCAGATGATTCTGGAGATTACCGATCCCATGGACCGGCTCCGGAAGGTCAACGACCTCCTCTCCCGTGAAGTGGAACTGTCGGCCATGCAGGCCAAGATCCAGTCCGACGTGAAGGATGAGATTTCCAAGAGCCAGCGGGACTATTTTCTCCGGGAACAGGTCCGTGCCATCCATCGGGAACTCGGAGAGATGGATGAGCGGGGCCAGGAAATCGAGGAGTACAGGAAAAAGATCAAAAAGGCCAAGATGCCGACGGAGGCCGGGGAAGAGGCGGACAAGCAGCTCAAGCGGCTGGAGCAGATGCACCCGGATTCCGCCGAGGCGACCATCGTCCGGAACTATCTCGACTGGCTCGTGGAACTGCCGTGGCAGAAATCGACCCGGGACATGCTCTATATCCTCAATGCCAAAAAGGTACTGGACCGGGACCACTACGGCCTCGACAAGGTCAAGGACCGGATTCTGGAATACCTGAGCGTCCGGAAGCTCAACCCGAACATGAAAGGTCCCATCCTCTGCTTTGTGGGGCCTCCGGGCGTGGGCAAAACCTCCCTGGGCCGGGCCATTGCAAAGGCCATGAAGCGGAAGTTTTTCCGCATTTCACTGGGCGGGGTCCGGGACGAGGCGGAAATCCGGGGCCACCGGCGCACCTATGTGGGCGCGATGCCGGGACGGATTCTGCAGGGGCTGAAACAGTGCGGCACCAACAATCCGGTCTTCATGATGGACGAGATCGACAAGCTCGGCTCCGATTTTCGCGGTGATCCCTCGTCCGCTCTCCTGGAAGCCCTGGACCCGGAACAGAACAACAGTTTCAGTGATCATTTTCTGAATCTGCCCTTTGATCTTTCCCATGTGATGTTCATCCTGACCGCCAATATGCTCGACACGATCCCGTCTGCCCTGCTGGACCGGATGGAGGTGATCCGCCTTTCGGGTTACACCGAAGAGGAAAAGATGATCATTACCGAGAATCATCTTCTTCCCCGCCAGATCAGGGAAAACGGGCTCAAGTCCAGGAACATCTCCATCAGCAGCAGTGCCCTGCGTCAGATCATTACCGAATATACCTCGGAAGCGGGGCTCCGGAATCTGGAGCGGGAAATCGCCACTCTCTGCCGCAAGGTGGCGCGGAAGATCGCCGAGGGCGAAAAAGGTTCCTTCGCCATCACCCGGAACAACATCCAGAAATACCTTGGCGTTCCCCAGTATACGCCGGAGATGGAAAAAGAGGAGAGTCAGGTGGGCCTGTCCACCGGGCTGGCCTGGACCGAGGCCGGCGGCGAGGTGCTCTATATCGAGGTCTCTTTCTTTACCGGCAAGGGCGAACTGAACCTGACCGGGCAGCTGGGCGAGATCATGCAGGAATCGGCCCGGGCGGCGGTGAGCTATGCCCGCACCTGTCTTCCGGCGCTCGGTGTGGATGAGAACTTTTTTGAAAATCTGGATGTGCATATTCATGTCCCGGCCGGGGCCATTCCCAAGGACGGACCGTCCGCCGGTATTGCCATGGCCACCGCCCTGATTTCTGCCATCACCGGCACACCGGTCAATAATGAAGTCGCCATGACCGGAGAACTGACGCTCCGGGGGCGGGTGCTGCCCATCGGCGGCCTCAAGGAAAAGGCCCTGGGCGCGATCCGGGGCGGCATCAAAACCATTCTCATCCCTGAGAAAAACCGGAAGGATCTGGCGGAGATTCCCCCGATTATCAAGCGGAAGGTCAAGTTTATCACTGTCCGCCATATGGACGAGGTACTGCCCGTCGCCTTTGTGGAGAATCCCGCGGAAGCAGCGTCTCCGGCGGAGGAGGCCGGGGCGGAGGAGAATGAAACCGCATGATGCTGCTGGCGGTGGATACGGCCACCCCGAGTTGCAGCGTCGCCGTGACCGACGGTGAAAAACCGTTGGCGGAACTGACCTCTCTCCGGCGGCAGACCCATTCCCGCCATCTGATGGGCATGATCGAGGCGGTTCTGGCAACGGCCGGCATCGGCATCGGCGCGGTGGACGGTTTTGCCGTCGTCCAGGGGCCGGGCAGTTTCACCGGGCTCCGGATCGGCGTCAGCACGGTCAAGGGACTGGCCATGGCCACGGGCAGACCGGTCGCCGGGGTTTCCAGTCTGGCGGCGCTGGCAGCCGCACCGATGATACAGGACGGGCTGGTCTGTGCCATGATCGACGCGCGCAAGGGAGAGGTCTACAGCGCCCGGTATATGCGGTCGGGGGACCGGCTCACCAATGTTGCGGACGAGGCGGTGACGGACCCGGCGGCGGCGGTCGCCGGAGTGGATGGTCCCTGTCTCTTTGTGGGAGACGGGGCGGCGCTGTACCGGGAGACGATTCTGACGGCGCTGGGGGATCGCAGTGGTGTGCTGTTCGCACCGGCGGCGGCCAATGTCATTCATGCCGCCACCGTGGCGCGGCTGGCCGTTCCCCGCTTTCTTTCCGGTGCCACCGATCATCTTGCCGCCTTTACACCGCAGTATATCCGGAAATCGGATGCGGAACTTCATCTCGGTAAAACAGTGGCCGCGGCAGACAGGGAAAAAGATTGACACGCAACCGTTGTTGCGATATACGGAAGAATTACTTTCAACTATCCTGACAGACTTTCCGGAAAACAGACTGCCGTCGCGGCGTCCGCTGCCGGTATTGGTCTGTCAAGCGATCATTCAGCAGTAAAGGCATCATCAATCCATGGAAAAATATGTCTGGGCGGACCCGCCCGAACACACGGCGTTTCCTGTAGAGAAAGCCGGATACCCTTTTATTTTCATGGCGGCCTTTGTAACGGCCGTTTTTGCGCTTCTGGAACTGACCATCCCGGCCGTGACCGGGCTGGTGGTGACCCTCTGTATCTGCGCCTTCTTCAGAGACCCGGACCGTGTCATCCCCAGAAAGGATGCGGCGGTCGTTTCTCCTGCGGACGGCAAGGTGATTTTTGCAGATACGGTGGAAGAGAATCCGTTTCTCGATGGGCCGTGCAAAAAAATCAGCATTTTCATGACCGTGTTCAATGTCCATGTCAACCGGGTTCCCTTTTCCGGAACGGTCAAGGAGATTCTCTATCACCCCGGCAAGTTCGTATCGGCCAACCTGGACAAGGCATCGGCGAGCAATGAGCGCAATGCCGTCATCATGGAGACCGACAGCGGACGGCAGTACTGCTTTGTACAGATCGCGGGGCTGGTGGCCCGGCGGATTATCTGCCGCATCCAGGCCGGTGATACAGTGGAACGCGGTCAGCGCTTCGGAATGATCTGCTTCGGCTCCCGGCTCGACATCTATCTGCCGCCGGATACCCCCATCGAAGCCAAGATCGGGGACAAAGTCAGCGCAGGCACGTCTATTCTGGCCTATCTCAGTTAATCCATAATTGTGGTCCCGCCGCCGGCGGGAATTGCCATAACCTTGCATAAAAAGGTTGTTTGTTTCACTCTTCCAGGTTTTAAGCCGCATCGGTTGCGATGGACTTAAAACCTGAATCATTTTTCAGAGGTGGTATTCGACGATGTCAAAGACGTACAAGATTGCGGTCATTCCCGGAGACGGTACAGGACCGGAAGTGGTGGCAGAGGGAATCAAGGCGCTCCAGGCAGTGGCAAAGAAATGTGATTTCGGGCTGGAATTCACGGAATATCCGCTCGGGGGCGAACATTACAAGAAGACCGGTGAAATCCTCTCCGATGAAACCCGGGATTCGCTGAAGGGCTTTGACGCCATCTATCTGGGGGCCATCGGTCATCCGGATGTGAAACCGGGTATTCTGGAAAAGGGAATCCTTCTGAATCTCCGGTTCCACTACGATCAGTACATTAACCTCAGACCCATCAAGCTCTATGAGGGGGTGGGAACGCCGCTGAAGGACAAGGGGCCGGCGGATATCGATTTCGTGGTGGTCCGGGAGAATACCGAAGGGCTGTATGCCGGCGCCGGCGGGTTTCTGAAACAGGGAACCCCGGACGAGGTGGCGGTGCAGGAGTCCATCAATACCCGCAAGGGCGTTGAGCGCTGTATCCGGTACGCCTTTGAATACTGCCGGAAACGCAACAAGGAAAAGAAGCTGACCCTCTGCGGCAAGACCAATGTGCTCACGTACGCCTTCGACCTCTGGGAAAGAACATTCCGGGAAGTGGCGGCGGAGTATCCGGACATCGAAACCGATTATGCCAACGTGGACGCCATCTGCATGTGGATGGTCAAAAACCCCGAATGGTTCGACGTGATCGTCACCGACAACATGTTCGGCGACATCATCACCGACCTGGCCGCCATGATCCAGGGCGGCATGGGCATCGCCGCCGGCGGTAACATCAATCCGGAAGGGCTTTCCATGTTCGAGCCCATCGGCGGGTCCGCGCCCAAATACACCGGCAAGGGCGTGATCAATCCTGTGGCCGCCATTTCATCGGCACAGCTGATGCTGGAGACACTGGGAGAAACCCGTGCCGCGGAAATGATCGAACAGGGCGTGGTCAAGGTGCTGCGGGAGGATATTGAAAATGTCGCGGCAGGCAGAATGGGCCATTCCACCAGCGAGGTCGGCGATCTGGTGGTGGCGTATATCGAAAAGACGTATTAGCAGGGCGGATTCCGGGGCAGTGGTGCGTATGCGCCGGTCACACGGGCGCATACCCCGGAAACGCCGTTCTGCTGCAAGAAAGGGAGGACAATTATGGCGGAGAAACAACTCAATATAGCCGTCGTCGGTGCAACGGGTGCGGTCGGAAATCAGATGATCGCCTGTCTGGAAGAACGGAACTTTCCGGTAAAGTCTCTCCGGTTTCTGGCATCGGCCCGGTCCGCCGGCCGCCGGCTCCGGTTCCGGGGCGATATGATCGAGGTGGAGGAGTTGACCGAGAATTCCTTTCAGGGGCTGGATATCGCGATTTTTTCCGCCGGCGGCGGAACCAGCACCACCTTTGCTCCCCATGCCGCAAAGGCGGGATGTGTTGTGGTGGATAACTCCAGCGCCTGGCGGATGGACCCGGATGTTCCGCTGGTCGTTCCCGAAGTCAATCCCCACGCCATTGCCGATTATACCCGGAAAGGCATCATCGCCAATCCCAACTGCTCCACCATTCAGATGGTGGTCGCGCTCAACCCGATTCACCGCAAATTCGGCATCAGGCGGCTGGTGATTTCCACCTACCAGGCGGTATCGGGAACCGGGAAAAAGGCGATTCATGAACTCTATGACCAGACCCGTGCCATGATCAACTTCCTTGACTATAAACAGGAGGTCTATCCGCACCGGATCGCCTTCAACTGTCTGCCCCATATCGATTCCTTCGGGGAGAACGGCTATACCAAGGAAGAGATGAAAATGGTCAACGAGACCCGGAAGATTCTGGAAGACGACGCCATCGGCGTGACCGCGACCACCGTCCGCGTTCCGGTCTTCTATGCCCATTCCGAGTCGATCAACATCGAAACCCATGCGCCGGTTCCGGTGGAAGAGGTCCGCTCGCTTCTGGAGCAGACCCCCGGCGTCAAGGTGATGGACGATCCTGCAAACAATGTGTATCCCCTTGCCACCGATGCCGCCGGTCAGGACATGACCCTGGTGGGCCGGATCCGGAAAGACGAATCGATCCCCAACGGCATCAACCTGTGGGTCGTCGCCGACAACATCCGGAAGGGCGCTGCCACCAATGCGGTGCAGATTGCAGAGGTTCTGGGCAGAGAGTACCTGTAATTCATTTTGTTTTGCGGGCCGCCGCGCCGGCCGCGAAGCAGCAACGGAAACAGCGCGGTCCGCAGGAGAGGGATTCCCTCCCGCGGGCTGTAAACGGACCGTCGTACGCACGGCAGAACCGGTTCCCGTCCCGGCGGGACCGGCCATTAACTGTCTGTACGGCGGTCGAACATTTACAAGGAGCGAAACCTTGGACAGAATACCGATTACCCGGGCCGGATATGAGGTCCTGAAACAAGAACTGGTAAAACTGAAAACCATTGAACGGCCGGAGAATATCAAGGCCATTGAAGAGGCCCGCGCCCACGGCGACCTGTCTGAAAACGCCGAGTTCGATGCCGCCAAAGACCGGCAGGCATTCCTTGAAGGCCGTATCAGTGAACTCGAATACAAACTGAGCAATGCGGATGTCATCGATCCGGATAAACTGCCCAAGGACCGGGCCGTGTTCGGCTGTACGGTGATTCTCGAAAACGTGGATACCGGTGAGGAAGTAAGTTATCAACTGGTGGGACCGGACGAGTCCAACATTAATGAAGGACGGATTTCCATTTCCTCGCCCCTGGGGCAGGCCATGATCGGCAAAGCACCCGGCGATGAACTGGTACTCCAGGCGCCGGGTGGAAAACGGTGTTATGAACTGGTGGAAATTCAATGATCGTGGTCAGTTGATCGTTGATCACCCATATGGATCACTCTAATCGGAGGTGACATGGCGCGTATTACCATTGAAGACTGTCTGAACCGGGTTCCGAACCGTTTTGTTCTGGTTCGCATGGTGGCGAAACGGGTCCGGCAGATTCGGGAAGGGTCCGAGTATCTGGTCAGTTCGCCCAAGAATGAGGATATAGTGGTTTCCCTGCGGGAGATCGCGGCAGGAAAGATCAAGCTGGAGAAACCTGAACCTGATGAGGAGAAATGACGCCGCTTTCAAAGTCCTGAACCGGGCGATGGGGAAGGCCCTGCATCAGTATGACATGATTGCCGACGGCGACCGCATCGCCGTCGGTCTTTCCGGCGGAAAAGACAGCATGACGCTGCTGTGGTTTCTGCACGAACGGCTGGCCCGTATACCCATCCGCTACGAAGTGTTTGCCGTTTACGTCGATCCCGGCTTCGAGGACGGCTTTGCCGACGAGCTCACCGCCTACTGCGACCGGATGGGATACCGTCTCCGGGTGGACTTCACCGATCACGGCCCCCTGGCCCACAGCGACGTCAACCGGGAGAATCCCTGCTTTCTCTGTGCCAGACTGCGCCGGAAGCGGCTGTTCGAGATCGCCGATGAACTGGACTGCCGGAAGGTGGCACTGGGCCACAACAAGGATGACCTCATTGAAACCCTCTTTCTGAACATGTGCTATGCCGGAGAGATCAGCACCATGCAGCCGGCCCAGCCCTTTTTCGACGGTCTGTTTACGGTGATTCGCCCCCTGGCCTATGCGGATGAGGATGCCATCCGGCGGTTCGTCCGGCGGGAAGGATTTCCGGAATTTATCAATCCCTGCCCCAGTGCCCGCACATCCAAACGCAGAGAAATCAAAACCCTCCTGCATCAGCTGTACCGCTCAAACCAGAAAATCAAAGGGAACATTTTCCGGGCCATGCGCCATGTAAAGACAGATTATCTATTGAAATAGGTCGTTATGACGGGTATACAGAAGAGGGCAGTCTTGCAGTGAACGTCCTTTCCCTGACGCATGGATGAATAACGATATAATGATGATAGATATTCAGAGCCAGCCGGATGAACGCAATATTCCCATCGACAAAGTCGGCATAAAGAATCTGCGCTATCCCATTACGGTAATGGACCGTAAAAACGGTTCACAGCATACCGTCGCTTCCATCAATATGTATGTGGATCTGCCCGGCAACTACAAGGGCACGCACATGAGCCGTTTTGTGGAGATGCTTCATCTGTTCCGGCCGGAAATTTCCCTGGAAAGATTTTCCCGGATTCTGGAACAGATGAAAAACTATCTCGACGCGGCCTCTTCCCACATCGAGGTCGTCTTTCCGTACTTCATCGAAAAAAAAGCACCGGTGAGCGACTCGCCGGGGCTGATGGACTACACCTGCCGCCTCATCGGCACCAGTGATCCCAGAGGAAAGGTGGATCTGGTCTGCGAGGTGATCGTTCCCATCTCGTCTGTCTGCCCCTGTTCCCGGGAGATCAGCGAGGCCGGTGCGCACAACCAGCGGGGCGAGGTGCGCCTCAGCACCCGGTTCCGGAAGTTCATCTGGATCGAGGACATGATTGAACTGGTGGAGTCGTGCGCGTCCTGTGAAGTCTATTCGGTGCTGAAGCGGGTGGATGAAAAGTGTGTGACGGAACGGGGCTATTACAACCCCAAGTTCGTGGAGGATGTGGTACGGGATATTGCCGACCGTCTGAAACGGGATGAAAACATTACCTGGTTTTCCGTCAGTGCCGAAAACTTTGAATCAATCCACAACCACAGCGCCTACGCCTCCATCACCAGCGGGATTCCGCCGGCGCCCGTGAAATAGTCGGCAGGTGACCGGTATCGCGTCTATTCCAGGACGCGATGGATTTCCGACATGATCCGGTTCGTGGATTTTCCCGGTGTGTTGACCAGGACCACGAACCGGTAAAAACCGCTGTTTCCGCTTTTGATGTACCCCATCCGTGTCTTGATGCCGGAAAGACTTCCGGTTTTGAAGTATTCCCTCCCTTCCCTGCGCATCAGCCGGTAATGCGGCGCGAACTTTTCCAGCACCTTCAGCATCGCCTTTGCGGTTACCCGGTTTTCCCGTGATATACCGGACCCTTCGGCCAGCCGGATCGTTGTCCCTTTCAATTTTTTTTCAAGATAAGCTGTTGCAGCCCTGATCCCTTTTTCCAGCGTTCCCGGCGCGCCGTATGCGGCGATACCGGCGGTGATAAATAACTGATTGGCAATGAAATTATTGGAATATTCGAGCAGCTTTGCAATCACGTCATCCAGGCTGTAGGGAGAAACATGCCGGTGGATGAGCTGGTCATCGCTCCGGACGGTTCCGGTCCGGACCCCGTCCCCGGATCTGACCCCGGCTTCGGCGAGAAAATGGCGGAAAAGGTGACCGGCATACAGCACGCTTTCATCGTTTTCCGCAGAAAGGACAATCCGCTCTTTCCGGAGGCCGGATTTTCTGACCCGGTCCATCACAAACGGCAGAAGCGGCGTC
>JBEPXL010000074.1:0-10226 GCA_041641935.1 Desulfobacteraceae bacterium
CGGCGTAAAGAACCCGATCATTACGCCCGACTCATTCGCCTCCAGAAGTTTTCTGGAAAGCGTTGCCCGTTTCCCCCGGGAACGGGCCAATCCCGGCTACTATACCAACGGCATCTATGTGGCCTCCCCCTTTATCTTCGATACCGCCAGTGAAGAGGCCCAGGAGTTCAGGGCGCTCTACACGAAAAAATATGGAGAGGAACCCGGCTGGCACGCCGCCTACGCCTATGATGCGGCGATGGTTCTTGTGGAGGCGCTGAAGAATGAACTGATGACCGGACGGGCCGGCTCCATCCGGGAAGTCCGGTACAGGATCAGGGAATATCTGGAAAGCCTTACTTCTCCCCGCAGAGCGATCAGTGGGATCACCGGACTCAACTATTTTGATGAATCCGGCAACGCCCAGAAGCCCTTTTCCATCGGACGGTACAAAAACGACAATATGATCTCCGCCCTGGTCCAGCTCCAGATTGTCGACAGCCCCGAAGAAATTTCCGATCCGGCGGAGGCGGTGTCCCGGGGAGAGATCGTGGTCATTGACGACCAGTATCTGTACAAGACCAATGTGGCCTATACGGGGATCAAACTGAACGAAATCAGCGGCCTCGATGCCGATGAGCAGACCTATACCCTCGATTTCGATCTCTGGTTCCGGTACCAGGGCGACTTCGATGCGGCCAATATCACCTTTCCCAAAGCCGTTGCACCGGTTTCGATCACCGGCCCGCTGGAGAAGCGGACCATTCAGGGGCTGACCTACCAGCTGTACCAGGTGAAGGGAACCTTCAAAGCCGATTATCTGCTCTACCGGTCATTTGAAGGGCGGGTTCTGCGCATCAGCTTTTATCACAACAACCTGACCCGGGACAATCTCATCTATGTGCCGGACATTATCGGCATGGAATCCGAAGATGAGGAAGAATATCTCGCCCGGATCAATGACAGCCAGCTTCTCAAGTTCGATTTCGACTGGCTGATTTCCAGCATTTCCTTCTATCAGGACACCGTCACCGAAGAGATCCGGGGAAATCCCCGCTTTCTGGAGTATCGCAACAGAAAGCCGGTCTACTCCCAGTTCAACATGGACATCGCCATTGAAAAGGATCAGTTCATTCCGGGGCGTCTGGTGGCGCCCCACATTGCCGCCTATATCGTCCTGTTCTGTTTCTTCACCATTCTGCTGTCCCTGTTCAGCCGGAGAAACCGGTTCCTGGTCCCGTTTCCGAAGATCATCTGGCTGCTTCAGCTGATCCTGACCATAACCCTGCTCTTCTGTGCCGAAATCTTTGTGATCAGCCAGCTGGCGGAGGAGAGGCTCAGCTACTACTACCTGGAACAGGTCATCCTTTTTTTCAGTGTGCTGTGGTGGTTTGTGCCGGCCTTTTTTCTGCATCTGGCGGTGGAACATTTTTTCTGGCGGCCCCTGGAAAGAAACGCGGAACTGACCGTACCGATTTTCGCGCGCCGGTTTGTCTCCTTCAATATTTTCCTGATCGCCTTTTTTGCCGTCATCGCCTTTGTCTTCGACCGGGAGATCACCAGCCTGCTGGCCACCTCCGGTGTGGCCGCCATGATCATCGGTCTGGCGATCCAGATCAATATCGCCAATATCTTTTCCGGCATCGCCCTCAACCTGGAAAGACCCTTCAAGCTGGGGGACTGGGTGGAAATCGGTTCCTACACGGAAGGGCAGGTGATCGACATCACCTGGCGGACGACCCGGCTCATGACCATGGCCGACTGTGTGCTGAGCATTCCCAACAGTGAGGTGACCAACAACGCGGTCTACAATTTTCACTATCCCGATGACCGGTACTGGCTCTGGTTTCCGGTCCATGTCGATCCCATCCATTCGCCGGACAAGGTACAGAAAGTCATCATGGATGCCCTCATCGAGACCGAGGAGGTGCTGAAGGATGCCGGTCCCATTGTCCGGCTGGAATTTACCGACTGGTCGGTTGCCTATTACCCGATTTTCCTTCTCAAAAACCGGGGGAAGCGGGCGGCCCACAAGAACGAGGTGACCAAGGCGATCTGGAAACATCTCAACCGGGCCGGAATCACCCCTGCCGTGAAGCGGCAGGAGGTACGGATCTCCCGGGGCCGGGCCGACCGGGATATTTCACTCTTCAAGCCCATCGATTTTCTGGAGGAGATCGATATCTTCAAGCCGTTTTCCGAAGAGAACAAGACCTTCCTCAAGGGAAGAATGAAGGCCCATCACTATACCTCCGGACAGAAAATCATCGATCAGGGGGAAACAGGCGATTCCCTTTTCATTGTCATTGAAGGGGTCGTGTCGGTACGGATCTGGTACGGGGATGACATCGGGAACAATATGATCAAAAAAGTGCGGCGGGTCGGTCGCGGCGGGGCTGCGGAAATCGAGGACATAACGGATACCCGTGATGCGGTGGAAGTCGCCCGGCTGGGGGCCGGGAATATTTTCGGTGAAATGGCACTGCTGACCGGCGAGAAACGGACGGCCACCATCGTCTGCATTACCGATGCCTATCTTCTGGAACTGAGAAAAGAGGCCCTTGCCCCGGTCTTTGCGGAACAGCCGCAGCTGGCCGCGGAACTGTCGGAAATTCTCGCCGCCCGGCAGCGGGACATTGACAGCAAGCGGGAGTCGAACCGGGTGACGCGGGAAGAGGAAAATGCCATGAAGAACAACCTGCTGCGCAAAATCCGGCAGTTTTTCAATTTATGACGGGCAACAGGAATCTGTTGCTTTGTCAGTTGATGATCCGTATACTCACTTCATATTTCCTGTACCGGTTCCATCCAAAGCCTAACATCAGGAGACTTTATGAAACAGAAAATTTCACTGATTGCCCTGACCGTCTGTATACTGTTTTGTTTTTCTCTTTCTCCCGCGCGGGGTGAGGAATTTCCGACCCGTCCGGTGACCAAGGCCGGTGAGAAATGGCGTATCGGGTACCTCGAAGGCGGGGCCTATCCCGATTACCAGGTCATCCTCAAGGCCATTGTGAACGGGCTGGCCAGCCTGGGATGGATGAAAGAGATGCAGCTTCCCGAAGGCTACAACCCCGACCACCGCGCGTTCTGGGAGTGGCTGAGCATGAATGCCGAAAGCGAGTATATTGAATTCGTCCACGATGCCTTCTGGACCTCTGATTTCGACAAGAAGAAGCGGCAGAACACCCGTTCCCGGGTTCTGAAACGGCTGAAGCGCAAGGACATCGATCTGATGCTCGCCCTGGGAACCTGGGCCGGTCAGGATCTGGCCACCGGGGAACACAGCACGCCGACCATCGTCGCCTCGGCCAGCGATCCCATCGGCTCCAATATCGTCAGGAGCGCCCGGGATTCCGGATACGCCCATCTCCACGCAAAGGTGGACCCGGACCGGTATCAGCGGCAGCTTCGGCTTTTTCATGACATTATCGGTTTCTCAAAGCTCGGAATCGTCTATGAAGACTCCAGGGAGGGAAAAACCTTCGGCGGGGTGAATGCCGTGGAAGCGGTGGCAAAGGAGCGGGGATTCGAGATTGTCCGGTGTTTTGCACCGTTCAACAATGTAACCCAGCAGGAGGCGGAAAAGGCGGTGGTGCAGTGCTATGAAGAACTGGCCCCGAAGGTGGATGCCGTCTACATCAGTGTGCACAGGGGCATCAATCTGAAAAATATGCCGACCGTGCTCATGTCCCTCTTTGAACATCAGGTGCCTTCCTTTTCCATGCTCGGCTCGGAGGAAGTGAAACACGGGGTACTGATGAGCATTGCCCAGGCGGGGTTCAAATATGTGGGGCAGTTCCATGCGGAGGTGATCGCGAAAATCTTCAACGGCGCAAAGGCCGGGGAACTGAATCAGGTCTGGTCCGATCCGCCCAAGATCGCCCTCAACCTGAAAACCGCCGAAAAGATCAGCTATGACCCGCCCTACAGCGCCCTGGCCGCCGCCGATGAGGTCTACTCCACCATCGCCGTCGTCGAGTAGGCATCTGCATCGGTTCTGCCGCTTCTTCTCTCCCGTTGCGGAGAGGGAAGGGGAGGATCAGGCCACGATCTGCCGATCCAGAATCAGCTGCTTCATCCGCCGGGCCCGGGTTCCGCTCAGCCGTTCATACCGGGCCAGCGCCCGGTCCGCGCCATTCTGCATCCGGGAAAGAACATACTGCGGATAGGCGAGCATCCACTGTTCGGAAGCATCGAGGCCCCGCGCGGCCACCGCGATGACCTGCCGGCACAGCACATCCACCCGGATACCGTTGTATTCCCCCTGCAGGCCGCTCCGGATCGCCTGATGCCGGAGTCCCGCCAGATCCGCCCACCGGTAGCGCCCCACCAGTTGTTTTGCCTCCCCCGGATTGCCGAGGAGTCCCTTCTGGATGGCGGAAGGGGAGACGACCACCGAACCCGGGACATCGGCATCGTCCAGACCGGCAAGTTCCCGGTCCGGGAAATTTGCTCCCGCCGCACGTCCTTCCATGTAGCAGTATTTTGTTTGTTGGGAAAAGAGTTCTGCAAGAGAAAGAGAATCATCGGCCATTGCCGCCAGAAAGTCCTGCACGGGGAATTCCCCGTCCTTCAGGGCATACCGGATTCTGGCGTCCAGAAACTGGGAGAACTGGAGAAATTCAAAATGCTGCATCCGGGGCACAACCGTGATTTCCTCCCGGCTGTAGAAATTCCTTGCCCTGGCAGTCGGCTGCCGAAGAAAGTCGAGAACCGGGGGATCATTTTCAATGACGGTCAGATCGCAGGATTTTTTATAATCGGCACACCGGTCCGGCACCAGAAACTGCATCCGGGTTCCCGGCCCGAACATCCACCGGAAGTAGTCTTTCAGACCGGTGAAGGGCGCTTCCGGCATCCGGCACAGCTTCCGGTCACAGGGAAAGCGGGCGGTGGCGAACATGGTCTCCCAGATGGTCAGCCGGTTTTCCCGGTACGGGGTAATTTCTCCGGCGGCAAAAGGACTGTTGGCATACAGCGCAATGAAAGCGCTGCTGAGACCCAGCAGCACATTGAGGGCATCGACCGCATGGGCAAAGGCAATGCCGGTGGTCGGTCCGTTGTGGGCCTTGGCATCCACGCCGCAGCTGTGATTCCAGCCCCGGTAGCCGACCCAGTAGTCGTAAATGGGCTTGGGCGCCAGCATGTGACGATAGAAATCCGGTGTGATGAGGGTATCGGGATGTTCGGAGAAGTTGATCACCGCGGCGTCTTCCAGTGCCAGCGCCCGGTCGACATCCCGCAGTTCGGTCCGGATATGCCGGTTCAGCACCTGCAGTTCCCGTCCCTGGTCGAACACGGGACCGATGGCGCTTTCCAGATTGTTGAAGGCATTGTCGATGCTGGAAATGATGGTGCCGGTTCTGACGGCGATTGTCCGGTCCTGCAGGGATATCTGTTCCACCTGCTCTCCCCGCGCCTGCTTGATGGCGGAAATCCGTTCAAAGTAGGGGCCGACCTGATGGCTCCCGCCGGTTTTCCGGTGGGCCACCGGCATTTCGATTTCGATTCCGACAGAAGGCATCTGATGATGTTCAGGCGATTCCGCTGATTCTGTCGATTCTGCCGGTGATATCCGCTTTCGCTTCCTGCAGCGAGATCCGGGTCCGGGTGTCGAGATCGGTCACCTGTGTTTCCATCGCCGTCCGGCTGGTGACGATGCCTTCATTCAGCCGGGTCAGACCGTCGGCGACCCGTGTTCTGCCCTCGCGGATACCGCCGGTCACGATGTCGAAGACCTCGTCCACCCGTGCGTTGATCTGCGACTGCATCTCCTCCACCCGGGACATGGCTTCGGATTTCATCTCCTCCACCCGCCGGGTCGCGGCGGCGATGGTCTCCTCCATGGTCCGGTTGACCTCGGCCACCCGGTCCATCACCGTGGTCGAGATGGTGTCCATCTGCTGCGTCATCTGGTCCCTGAACTGGCCGATCTGGCCCGATGCATTGGACTGCACATTCCCGATCTGGCCGGTGATCTGGTCCTTGAGGGTATTCATCTGCTCACCGGCCTGACCGCTGAGATTCCCGATCTGCTGTGAGGCCTGGTCAACGGCCTGACCGATACCGGAAAGGGCGGTATCCACCATCGGCTGGGGAAGATTGTCCGCCGGAATCGCCTCCAGCGCCTGTTTCGCCCCGTCCATCAGCGATTTGAGTCCGTCCACAAAACCGGTAAAACGCTCCTGCATGCCGCTCATTTCATTCCTGATGCTGTCAAACAGCCCCAGAATCTGACTTTTGAAGGAAGCGATCTGTGACATCACTTCCGCAAGAGAACTGCGGGCGGTGTTGACGGCCGCATCCACCTGGGCGCGAAGGGTCGCCACCTGCTGGTTGGCGGTATTGACCACCTCCCCGATCATCTGGTTGGCCTGGGTCACAACAGCCCCGATTTCCTGTTCCACGGTATCGACCTGCTCCCGCAGATTGTTGACACTCGTCCGGAAGCCGTCCCCTTTCTGATCCACTTCCCCCTGCAGAATATCGATCTGTTCCGTCAGCCCGGTGACGGTCCGCTGCACCTGATCCTGCAGTTGCGTTTCGGCGGCCTTTGTACTGGATTCGATGCCGTCCATCCGCCGGTGAAGGTCTTCCCGGATTTCTTCGAGCGGGGACAGATCCGGTTCCGCTTCGGCGGCGCCGGCAAGCTGCCCCCGGCCCGTCTCCAGGCGGATTTCCAGTTCCACCCGGGTGGCTTCGATCTCCGGGTAGAGCGGCTGCAGCCGTTCGGAAAAGGACGGTTCAAACGCTTCGACTTCCGACCGGGCGGTATCGAGCTGCCCGTTCATGTCGGAAATAAAGTTTTCCACCTCTCCGGCCAGTTCTTCGAGCCTGGCGCGGGCATGACTGAGTATCATGGATGCTTTGTTACCTCTGCCGGTCCAGCAGCGATTCCAGTTCGGACGTGATCGAATCCGCCGTATCCTGGAATTGCCCGGCACTGTTTTCGAGTTGACTTCTGGCGGCTTCGATCCTGCCGCTGATCTCTCCCGCCTTTCCGCTCAGTTCCGCCTCCGCCGCCGACAGTTCGCCGCCGATCCGGCTGGTGGCGCTGTTCAGGCTGCCGGTGATTTCCGAACTGGCGCCCTCGTAGGCTGCGGTGACACCGGAGATGGCCGCCTGGTTCTCCATGGCCACCTGGGCCCGTCCCGCCGCCACCCGGGGCACGACATTGAAGCGCTCCTCGGTGGTCTGGCTGGCTTCCTCCTCCAGGGTTTCAAAGATGATCGAGCCTTCCTTCACCTGGATCATCTGGGTATCCTGAATATTTCCGGTTCCCCCGGAAATCCGCTTGATGCGCAGCACGGGCTTGCTGCTCTCATAGACGTGCCGCATGGAGGTTTCACTGGCGATGTTCTTGCCGAACAGGAGATGGTTCCCCTGGGTATCCATCGGCAGACGGGACCGGGCCCCCCAGTCGAGATACCGCTCCAGCCAGGCATGGTCGAAATAGAGCGCCAGCAGAACCCGCTGGTCCCGGAAGGCGGGAAAATAGAAATGGCCCGTGAAGAGGTCCGGTTCAAAGGGAATCCGGACATTCTGGTTCCAGAGGGGGACATTGACGGTGTAGACATCCGCCGACGTGGCCGAATCGGCGTAGACCTGGTAGGTCTTGTCCACCGTTTCGCCGAGTTCACTGACGATTTTTCCCTCCGCAAGAAGGGGATAGGAGGGCGCGGTAAACGGGCGCAGGGGGACAAAGGTATCGTCGGCGGAGACCAGCCGGACGATCATGTCCGTCCGGAAGGTGGTGAATTCATCGCTCCGGTCCTCGTCGGATTCCGGTGTTTCGGCGTCTGCGGTCAGAAAAATACTGCCGACATGGCAGGATTTGTTTTTGAAAAAGGCGTCACCGCTCCAGCCGTCTCCGAAACGGACCGCGTCTCCGGGAAAGAAGGGGGTTGCGGGAAAGTCCCTGAGAACCAGTTCCACCTCACTCTGCCGGAGTTTGAGTTTGTTCTTCTCCAGCGTCCGCCGGTCATCCACCTCTGCGGCAATGGGGGTTCTCACCAGCACATCCCGGTTCAGACCGGTAATCTCCTGATCCTGTGAAATCACCTCAACCCCGGGATTCTGGGCCGAAGCGTTGAGAATCCGGGGTGTATGGCGGGGGATTTCCGGAAAATGGACGGTGTACTGATCCACATCCCGCCGCCGGAACGTGGCTTCCGGACCCGGCGCCGGTTTCTGTCCGCCCAGGCGGAAGGAATGGTTCCGGCCGTCATAGGTCCAGACGCCGTTGTTCATCCGCACAAACCACATCATGAAATCATGGAAACTGGCCCCCCCGGAACCGGCCCCGAGGTTCAGAAAGGTCATGGCCCGCTGGTTTTCCAGGATCTGCCACTCCATCTCCAGGGAAATCCCTTTGACGATGTGGCCCTTGATGATCTCCGACATGGGTTTGTCCACATAGAGCATGGACGGAAAATGCTGCCGCCAGAACACCCAGGCCGGATCATGGAACCGGATTTCATAGTGGCGCACCAGCACCGGGTTTTCCTGTACCGCTTCCTGTTCGGTTTCCCGGAGGGATTTCTCCGTCACCGGACCCTTCACCGTCAGTGCCTGGGGCTCCGGGCTCGGAAGGTGATGCTGACGCAGCACCGACAGTTTTGCTTCGATCAGATCCTGCCGGGTAAAAGCGGAAAAGAGTGTATCTTCCCCTTTGTCCAGATGGACCTTGAACACGGCGCGGGCGTCGAACCCGTAGGGAAAGAGCCGGATCTGAAGATGGCTGATATCCCCGCCGGGAATCCGGAAGACATCATTTCCGATGGAAAGTTCCAGCCGGGGGCGCAGGGCTTCAACAAACATGGGTATGGTTCCTCATGGCCGGTAAAAAAGACATGATCAGTCGATTTCCTGGTTCAGTTGCCGCAGCCGCCTGCGGTGGCGTTTTTCCGCAATCCGCAGCGCTGTGTCCGGGTCGGTCGTCCGGCAGGGCCGGCAGATGAAATATCCGTCCATGACCTGCAGATGTTCCGGCGGAATGGGCCGCTCACAGCATTCACACCGCTGGCCGGGACGTTCCGTGACGGCTGCGTCCGAATGCTGCTGGGCGCTTTCCGGCTGCGGATGGTCTGGGGCGGATTGGGCCGGCGGAGACGTCCGTTTGTCTTCCGGAACGGCATAAAAACAGTCCGGACAGAGACGCTTTCCGTCCATCTCTTTTGCCCCCCGTTCGGGAATCTGCCGTCCGCATCCATTACATTGAATATCCCGCATCACGTCCGGCGTTACCTGAACATGAATGCGGGGATCGGTTTCTCCGGAATCCGCTTCCGCTGCGTCTTCTTCCGTTGTCTCTACTGCGGGCGGTTCGGGCCGGTAGGTGAGACTGGTATAGCAGTCCGGGCAGAATTTCCAGATTCCTGTTTTTTTGAGGCGTTCCGGTGAAAAGGGCTGCTTGCAGAGATGGCAGTCCTCTTCTTCCGGAGACGGCGCTTCGGCAGGCTCCGGCGAAGCAGGGGAGGGCGCTGCTTCGTTTTCTTCCGGCGCTTTGGGTGGATTGATCAGTTTTTCAAAGCAGTCGGGACAGAACGCCCAGTCGGCCACCATTCTGGCCTGGTCATCTTCAAATTCCTTGCGGCAGGATTTGCATTGCATCGGCAAAACTCATGATACGGTTCAGGGTTTACAGCACGGAATTACAGCTTGTGCTCCGGATTTCCGGCCGGACAGCGCGGCGGGTACTGTGACAGCATGTAGCCGCTTTTGTTGTCCGGGCATTTCATTTTTTCCGGTTCTTCCAGATGTTTCCTTACATTGTCGTCCTTCAGGTCTTCATCTTCGGCTTTGACTTTCTCCTGCGCGGCCTTGATCTTCTGAAGATTCTGCACACAGACATCCTTGTTGATCTCTTTTTCCTTCTCTTTCGACTTCTGGTCCGCTTCGGCCTGGACCGAGGCGATCTTGGCGGCTATATCGATGCCGCCGCCGGATGTTCCCGAAGGAAACTGAAGCTGCACCTTGAACTGACCGGGACTCTGGATCTGGATGATGCCCAGCCAGTTGCAGATCAGGATGCTCTCCTTGGTGAGCGCCGGAAATGTGCCGACCATGACATTGGGCTGCCCGATGATCCAGGGTGCAACCGTTGCCGGGATGCACGGCTGCGGCGTCAGCACTCCCATCGCGGCGGTGGTTGCCGCCGCGACCTGGGGGTTGAGGATCGAGGAGCACATGCCGAAGGGAAAAATGTTCGTCATCGGCTTATTGTCCATGATCGTCCCGGCGTT
>JBEPXL010000075.1:0-10196 GCA_041641935.1 Desulfobacteraceae bacterium
GCTTTACATGGAACAGATCACCGAAAAACGCCCCCGTCTTCGACAGACGCCCGCCCCGCGCCAGATACTGCAGCCGGTCCAGAAACACATACTCCTCCGCAGCCGCCACGGCCCGTTCCGCAAACCGCACCACCGCGTCCGGATCATCCGTCCCGCCCGCAAACCTCGCCGTCGCCATCACCACCGCCGCCAGACGTCCGGAGGCTGTTCCCGTATCGATCACCGTGAGCCGGTCCTCCGGATCATACTCCCGCTTCCATGCCGCCGCCGTTTCATAATTCCCCGTGTAGACCGACCCCACACACAGATACAGCACCCGGTCATACCGGCTCACCACACTCTCGTAATGCTGATGCCGCTCGAACACGGACGCCTGGGACGTGGACACCCGCTCCCCCTGCCGCATGGCCGCGTACAGTTCCGACGGGGACAGGGAGGTCTCCGGAACCGATTTTTCTCCCACATTAATATAACTGTCCAGCAGCGTAAACCCCCACCGCCGGGCATCCTCGCGGGTCAGCGATCCCGCCGCGTCGGTCATGATGTGGATCGGCTGCCGCCGGTGTTCCTGCTCCCGGAACTGCCGGGTCTGGTCCGCCATATCCGATTCATCCCAGTCCACCACCTGTCCCAGCGATTCCAGCGCCCGCCGCACCGCTGCCCGGTTCTGGGTATGGAGATGAATCTTCAGACGGTCCCCGTCCGGCGTCACCACCAGACTGTCCCCGATGCCGGAAAAGAGATCCGCCCCGCCGGTTCCGTTGCCCAGATTCTGCTTCAGCACCGCCGCCGTGTCGGCATACTCCCGGAAACGCTGATCGATCTCCGCCTTCCGGTCCGGTTCCAGCCGGATGACGGCGTTGACGCAATGCTCCCCGTCCGGCATGTTCTTTTCCAGTGCATACCCGGACGAAACCGCAAGATGATCCCCGAAGCGCTCGGTCACCGGAACCGGTATCTTCCCGTTTCCCGCCAGACTGTGAAAGAATGCCTCAAAAAAGATGAACATGCCCAGCGCGCCGGCATCCACCACCCCGGCTTCCCGCAGTTCCGGCAGGGTTCCGGTGGTGGATTTTACCGATGCTTCCAGACGGTGCATCACCTGGTCTACTTCGTCCCCCGCTTCCCCCGCTTCCGATGACGGAACCGCCAGCGCGTCGGCCAGGGCGTCAAACAGGGTCAGCATCGTCCCCGGTTTCGGGTCCGCCACCGCCTGCCGGGCCTGATCCCGTCCCGTCCGGGCTGTTTCGGCGAAATCCGCCGGTGTTTCCGCCATCAGAAAATGGGAAAAAAACTGACCCGCAATGTTGCCCGAGTTCCCCCGGGCCGAAAGCAGCAGACTCCGCCGGACCTGTTCCGGATCATCCCCGGCCTGCCGCAGCGGTGAAAGGCTCACCACCAGATTCCGTCCCGTATCGCCGTCGGCCACCGGAAACACATTGATCCGGTCCAGCAGATCAGCCCAGGCCGTCAGCCGTTCCGTGCCCGCCGTCAGGGCGTTTCGAATCCGCCGGTTCATTCCATCACCCCCAGCGCCCGCTGCACTTCATGGGGAATTTCATACAGGGTTTCCATATCCGGCAGCTTCAGCGCCACCTGTTCGCCTCTTCCTCTGGCACAGGCGGCATTGTCGCTGATCCGCCGGATTTCAAAATCGAGGACGATCTTGATGGACGCCTCCCGCACCGTGGCCCGGCAGACAAACTCGTCCCCGTACCGGAGCGGCGCAATATGCTTTGTGGATGTTTTGGTCAGCGGAAACAGGTAGTTTTTCTTCTGCAGATAATCATACAGATCGATCCCCGCCTCCCGGAACAGGGCGAACCGGGCGATGTCAAAATACTTGAGATAATTTCCATGCCAGACAATGTGCATGGGGTCCAGATCGGCGAAGGGTACTTTCAGTTGAACTTCGTGGCTTTTCATTTGATGAGTTGTCATTTGTTAGTGGTTGTCGAGGTTATGATGCCGCACCGACCGCCCCCCTGGCCCCCCTCCTGAAGGAGGGGGGAAACAGACCTGGACTGAAGGTGCATAACTGCACTGTCATTTCAATCAACTCCCCCCTCCCCGTGCCGGGGAGGGGCCGGGGGTGGGGTCCGTCTTTTCTCCGGCTCAAATGCCCGTTTGGCGGCGAGGAAATCGGGAAGATGCCGGATCAGGTACCAGAGGCTCCGGCGGTGTTCCCAGATGCGGTTGCGGAAGCGTCTGCGCCAGTCCCGGTCCGAGTAGAACCGTTTGACGTGGGTGTTGTACAACTGGTCCAGTTCTTCTCTGGACGCGATTCCTCTGGGCAAGAAGACAAAATTGAGGCAGTTCATCTTGCGCCAGTCGTTGTCCACGGTTCCTTCCTCATGGATGGTCTGCCAGACCGGTGCGCCGTGGAAGGGGGTGAACTTGGACATGTTCATGTCATCCAGCGCAAGGGACATGACAAAATCGCTGGTTTTCTGGATCGATTCCGGGGTTTCACCGGGCAGGCCCATCATGAACAGCCCTTTGGCCCGTAGCCCCGCCGCCTGTATCCGCTGGACGGTGTCCCGTACTTCATCGAGATAGACCCCCGGCTTGTGGACTTCCAGCAGGTCCGGATCACCGCTTTCGATGCCCACGGAAAGCTGAAGGAATCCGGCCTCTTTGAGCATCCGCAGCAGATCGTCATCGGCATGGCCGACCCGGACGGCGCAGTTGAACTGCATCCCCAGGGGGTTGGCGGTGAGCATGTCACAGAGCCGGGTGATGCGTTCCCGGTGGGCGGTGAAGAGGTCGTCATAGATGTTGATGTGGCGGACGCCGAAGCGGTTGCGGAGGTAGCGCATGTGGTCATAGATATATTCGGCGGAATTGTACCGGTATCCCCGTTTGAAGACCGAGCGGTCACAGTAGGAACACTGGTACGGACACCCCCGGCTGGTGGTCATGGTCGCCCCCGGCGTCAGGATATAGCTGAACAGCGGCAGATTGTAGCCGTCCGGAAATCCTTCCAGTTTTTCATAGGCCGGAAACGGCAGGGAATCCATCTCCGGAATCAGGGTCCGGGGCGGATTGGTCACCACCGTTCCGTTGTCCCGCCAGATCAGCCCGTCGATCCCCCGCGGTTCCTCTCCCGCCGCCAGTTCCGCCAGGGTGGCCTCCCCTTCGCCCATGCAGAGAAAGTCGATCCGGTCGAACTCTTCCAGCAGCACCCCGCCCAGGGCCGAAATATGAACGCCGCCGAAGACGGTAATGATTTCGGGCCGGGCCTTCTTGATGGCGACGGCAAGATCGTAGCCGTCCAGAAACCCGGATGTGGTGGCGGAAAAACCGACCAGATCCGGCTGATGGCCGAGGATGATCTCCGCATTGGCTTCAGTTCCGGAAACCGCATTGGGCCCCAGACAGTCATGCACCCGGACCTCATGCCCTTCCCGCTCCAGATAGGCGGCAATGGACAGAAGCCCCAGGGGCGCCATGCGGTTTGCCGTGGCCGTCACATCTTTCTTCCCCGGCATCCAGTTGTACCCGGCCGGATGAATCAAAACGATACGCATAACATCTATACACCCTGCACTGTCAGCCAGAATCGTCCCCGGCAGACTGAAATGACAGTGCGTTTAAGAACCTGTTCATATATTTCCATATCTGTTTTGCAGGGGCAATCCCCCTGTGGTTGCCCCGGCAGATGTCAGAAAATGACTGGTGAGGTACTTATATTCCTTCAGTCCAGATCAGCTTCCCCCCCTCCTTCAGGAGGGGGGCGGTCCGTGTTACATCTTCACCACAGTCGCACGCCCCATCATCTTCTCCACCGAAACCCGTGCGGCCCAGCGGAGGAAGATGCGGGTATATTTCGCGCCGGCAAAGTACATCCCGGCCAGAAAGACCAGGTGGGACACCGTATACATGAGCGGCCCGCCGATGGCGATGATCAGCGGCTCTTTCAGATAGACCGCCACCGCCCCCAGGGTGGTGATGACCGGCCAGCCGATGACGTAGCTGAAGCCCATCAGAAAGAGCCCGAAGTGAATCCGCGGGGTCGGTTTTTCCTTGAACGCACTCAAATCGGCCCGGTCTTCGATGGCGCTCCGGACAAACGCTGTTCTGGATAGTCTGTATGCAATGGATTTTATCATTCAGTATGCCATATTGTTGAGGTTGTCTGCTGTACGGAAAAATGAAATAACAGGACGGGACAGGAATTACGGCGCAGGGATCGGCCCTGAAACTCGGGCTTGAATTTTTCCGCCCGACTCTGTATTACAATCGGGTTCTGGTGATCTTCCGGCTGCGCAAGTACGCATCCTCCTGCCGAAATGATGACCGAAAAACGAACAGACATTATATAATCACGTTCGGGAAGAAGAAAAGCAGTTTTTTTACAGAACCGGTAAACCGGTGGAGTATATTCCCGTGCACTGGCACTATTTCGACAAAGTCTACTGTATCTCCGTGACGGAACGGACCGACCGCCGGATGACGGCCCGGCGGGAGTTTGAACGGGTCGGTCTGGAAAACAGGGTCGAGTTCGTCATTGTGGAAAAGCATCCCGTGGACTGTGAACAGGGCATCTATGAATCTCACCTGCACTGCATCAGAAAAGGGCTGGAGGCCGGGGCGGAGCGTATCCTCATCTTCGAGGACGATATCATCTTCGACCGGTTCGATCCCGATGTGCTGAAAAACTGCGTCAACTTCATGCTGACCAGTACCGGATGGCACATGCTCTGCTTCGGATGCATGGTCAAAACCAGTTACCGCACCGGCAACCCCTCGGTGATGCGGATCACCTACCGGAGCCTGACCCATGCCATCGTCTACCATCGCAGGTTCGCCGAAACCCTGGTCCGGATGCCCTGGCGGGGGATTCCCTATGACGACACCCTTCGCGACCTCCGGGATGAACACTTTTACGCCGCCTGGCCCTCCTTCGCGTTCCAGAGCGATTCCCGGTCGGACAATGAACGGTATCTGCCCCTGGACCGGTTCCGGCGGTTCTGCGGGGGGCTGCGCCGTCTCCAGAAATTCGATGAATTCTACCACCGGTACCGGACCGCCATTATCGCCCTCCATGTGGCTATCGCCGCCGGAATTGCGGTGCTGCTGATCCCGTGACCGCTGTTCAAGGAAAATACCTGTCCCTCCCCGCACTCGCGGCGACCCTGCTCGCCATTGCCCTCTTTGTCGGCGCGGGGGTTCTGCTGGCGGATATCGACACCGACATTACCCGCTATCTGCCCCGGAAGGACCCGGTCATCCGGGATGCCGGTTACATTTTCCGTCATCATCCGGTGCAGGACCAGATGATCATCGACATTGCCGTGCCGGAAGCGGACCCGGACCGGCTGGCAGAGTACGGAACCTTTGTGGAACAGCGCCTGCGGGAGAGCGGCCTGTTCCGGCAGGTGGGCATGAACGCGTTCCGGAACCTGATGCCCGATCTTATGGGGTATATCACCGCGAACCTGCCGATTCTGTTCACCGGAGAACAGCTGCAGGAGCAGATTGCGCCGCTGCTGTCGCCGGAGCGTGTCCGGCAGCGGATGACGGAGATTCACCAGTCCCTTCTGGGGCTGTCGGGCATCGGGCAGTCGGCTTTCATCGAAACGGACCCGCTCGGTTTCAAGAACCCGGTCATGGCCCGGCTGGCCCATCTGGCCCCGACGATGGATGTCCGGTTCCACAAAGGGAAACTGCTCTCCCCCGACGGAAAACACCTGCTGGTTGTGGCGAATCCCTCGGTTTCCGGGACGGACACGGCCTTTGCCCGGCAGATGTCGGCGCTGATGGCGGAGATCGAACGGGATCTGGCGGATAGGGCATCCGCCGCCGGGGACGCGGTGACAATGACGCCCTATGGCGCATACCGGGCCGCCCTGGACAATGAAATCATCGCCCGGCGGGATGTGAACCAGGCCATCCTGCTGGCGACGGTGGGCATCGCCGTTCTGCTGATTTTCGCTTTTTCCCGGCCCTGGATCGGCCTGCTGGCCTTTCTCCCTGCCGCGGCAGGAACGGCAGCCGCTTTTTTCGTGAGCGCCCTCTTCTACGGCTCCCTTTCACTGATGGCCCTGGGATTCGGCGGGGCCATCATCTCCATCACCATCGACCACGGCATTGCCTATCTCCTGTTTCTGGACCGGCCCCATGAAACCCGGGGGAAAACCGCGTCCGCCGAAATCCGGGCGGTGGGCCTGATCGCGGCGCTGACGACCATGGGGGCCTTCGGTTCCCTCTTCTTTGTGGATTTTCCCATCTTTCAGCAGCTGGGCCTTTTCACGGCGCTGGGCATCGGTTTTTCCTTTCTCTTTGTCCATACCGTTTTTCCCCGCATCTTTCCGGTGATGCCCCCGGCAGTTCCCCGCACCCTGCCGCTCCGGAAACTGGTCAACCGGCTCTCTTCCGCCGGTAAACCCGGCGCGGTCGCGGCCATCGTTTTCGGCATCGTGATGCTCTTCTTTGCCCGGCCCGCCTTCAACGTCAACCTGAGTGACATGAATACGGTGAGCCGGGAGACGGCGGCGGCGGAACATCGGATTACGACAGTCTGGGGGGAGGGACTCTTCAACCGGGTCTACCTGATGACCGAAGGGGAAACACCGGCGGAACTCCGGATGACCTGGGACCGGCTGCTGGAAACGGTGGAGACGGATCTGGCGGCGGAAACGCTTGCGTCAGGGTTTGTTCCCTCCATGATCTTTCCGGGACCGGAACGGCGGACGGAGAATCTGGCGGCCTGGGAGCGGTTCTGGACGCCGGAACGGATCACGGCGGTACAGACCGCACTGGGAGAAGCCGCCGGGGAACTGGGATTTACAGCGGAAGCCTTCGCACCGTTTTTCGGTCTTCTTTCCGCCACCGGGGAAGCGTTCCCGACACCGGAGATTCCGGAAGCGTTTTTTCCGCTGCTGGGCATCCGGGCGCATCCGGAGTCCGGCGGATGGATGCAGTTTTCAGGGATGACGCCCGGTCCGGCCTATGACGCCGAATCCTTCTACAACCGGTACCGGTCCCGGGGGCGGATCTTCGACGCCACCCTCTTTTCGGAGCAGCTCGGCGGACTTCTGGTCTCCACCTTTGTCCGGATGATGGTCGTCATCGGCGTCAGCGTCACCCTGCTGCTGTTTCTGTTTTTTCTGGACGTGAAACTGACGGCGGCGGCCCTGCTGCCGGTGCTGTTCGCCCTGTCGGCGACCCTGGGAACGCTCCATCTGGCGGACCATTCGCTGGATATTCCCGGCCTGATGCTGGCGATTATCATCCTGGGAATGGGCATCGACTATTCCCTCTACATGGTGCGTTCCTTTCAGCGGTACGGCGGCCCGGATCATCCCGGTTTCGAGGTGATCCGGGTGGCGGTCTTCATGGCGTCCACGTCCACCCTGATCGGGTTCGGTGTGCTCTATTTTTCCGAACACAGTCTCCTGAGAAGCGCGGGGATTACCGCCTTTCCCGGTATCGGTTATTCCCTTGCCGGGGCCTTTCTGATTCTGCCGCCGGTGCTGGGGATGCTGTTCCGCCCGGTGAGGGAGCAGGCCCTGTCATCCCGTGATCCCGAAAAACGGGTACTGCAGCGATACCGGCACCGGGAAGCCTATCCCCGGCTGTTTGCCCGGTTCAAGCTCCGGTTCGATCCCATGTTTGCGGAACTGCCGCAGTTTTTTGATCAGGCCGGTCCGGTCCGCACAGTTCTCGATGTGGGCTGCGGCTACGGCGTTCCGGCCTGCTGGATGCTGGAACTCTTTCCCGCCGCGACGGTGTTCGGCATCGATCCGGACCGGGAACGGGTGCGGATCGCAAACCTGGTGACGGGAGAACGGGGCCGGGCGGAATACGGCTATGCGCCGGAGATTCCCGACGTTCCGGAACAGCACGGACAGCCGGATCCGGTTGATGTCGCGCTGGTGCTGGATATTCTCCATTTTCTGACGGATGAAGATATGGACCGGACACTGCACCGGCTGCGGGAGCAGCTCCGGGAGGGAGGACTGCTGGTGATCCGGGCGGTGATTCCACCGGTCCGGCAGGAGTATTCAAAGATGTGGCGGATCGAGGCGTTCAAGCTCCGTATGGCGGGTATCCGGACGGTGTATCGGCCTGCGGAAGAGATGGCGGAACGGATTGCGGCAGCCGGATTTCATATCGAATATACCGCGCCGTCCGGCGGAAATGAGGAATCGGTCTGGTTTCTTGCCAAAGCGGTATCGTCCCGTGTCGCCCGCTGAAAAGGCCGGAACCGGTGCGTTTCTGCTGGCCGGACTCCTGCTCCCTTTCGATCTGCACCTCACCACCATTCCCCTCACCGCTTTCCTGATTCTCTGCATGGCCGCGCCCTTTTTTCCGGGCTTCAACTTTTTTCTGCCGGTCATCAGCCGGGGCGGCAGAGACAGTGACGCCGTGGCGCTCACCTTTGATGACGGTCCCGATCCGGTTTCCACACCGGAACTGCTCCGGCTGCTTGCCCGCCACCGGGTTTCGGCCACTTTTTTTGTGACGGGCCGGAAAGCGGAACAGTATCCGGACCTGATCCGGGAGATGCTCGACCGGGGCCACACCATCGGCAATCATACCTGCACCCATGACAATCTGGTGATGCTGAAACGGGAAGCCGTTCTGATGCGGGAAATTGCATCCACGCAGGACGTGCTGAAGTCTTTCGGCATTGTTCCCCTCGCCTTCCGGCCGCCGGTGGGGATCGTCAGTCCCCGGCTTGCACCGGTTCTGCAGGAGTGCGGCATGTATGCCCTCAACTTCAGCCGCCGGGGCGGGGATTTCGGTAACCGCCGTCTGCGGCATCTGTCCCGAAGGCTGCTCCGGCGGGTCCGTTCCGGGGATATTGTTGCCCTGCATGATGTGCGGCCGGTATATCAGGATGTGAGGGTATGGCTGCTGGAGGTGGAACGGCTGCTGGACGGTATCCGGCGGAAGGGCCTCAAAATCATTCCGCTGGCGGAGCTGATCGGACAGCCGGTCTGTCTGCTTCGACCGCCATTCAGTCCGTCTTCTTTGCCGCATCCAGCACCCGGCGCACCATTTTTGCCATCTCGACCCGGGAAACCGGTTTCAGAAGAAACGCCTTGATGCCGATATCGGCTGCCGCATGTTCGGAAATCCGGTTGCTGAATCCGGTGCAGAGAATGACCGGCAGGTCCGGCCGGATCTTCATCGCCCGGAGGGCAAGCTGATCCCCCGTCATTTCCGGCATGGTCATGTCGGTGATCAGCAGATCAAAGCCGTCCGGGTCCGTTTTGAACCGGCCCAGGGCCTCCACACTGCTGTTGCAGACGGTGACCGTGTATCCAAGGCGGGTCAGCAGCTGACCGCTCATGTTGGATAGGGGGAGTTCATCATCCACGTACAGTACCCGCTCTGTCCCCCGGGGCAGCGCCGTGGCGGCGCCGTGTCCGGCAGCAGTGGCCTTCCGCGTGACCGGCAGATAAACCGTAAAGACCGTTCCCTTTTCCGGTGTACTGTCCACTCCGATTTCACCGCGGCAGCTCTTCACGACACCATGCACCAGGGCAAGTCCGAGTCCGGTTCCCTTGCCGGTTTCCTTGGTGGTGAAATAGGGATCGAAGATCTGTTCCAGGTTCTTTTCTGAAATTCCGGTTCCGGTGTCGGCAATGGTCAGCTGCAGATAATCTCCGGGTTTGAGGCCGGGATAGTGTTCCGTGAACCGGCTGTCGAGAACCGTATCCGTCAGGCCCACGGATAACGTACCACCGGCCTCCTCCATCGCATGGACGGCATTGGTGCACAGGTTCATGAAAATCTGGTGCATCTGGGTCGGATCGGCAAGAACAAGGGAGTCACTGTCGATCTTCTGTCGAAGCTCGATGGTTGTCGGAATGGTCGCCCGCAGAAGTTTGAGTACTTCTCTGGCGATGGTGCTCACCTGGACCGGTCTGACTTCATGTTCCTTCTGCCGGGAAAATGTCAGAAGCTGTTTTACCAGATCCCGGGCCCGCAAACCGGCAGTATAGACTTCCTGAAGATTTTCATCCAGTTCGGTTCCTCTTTCCACATCCTCCAGGGCCAGTTCCGTATAGCCGAGTATCGAGGAAAGAATATTGTTGAAGTCGTGGGCGATGCCGCCGGCCAGCGTTCCGATGGCCTCCATTTTCTGCATCTGGCGCAGCTGGACCTCGAACCGCTTTCGTTCCTCCTCGAAATGCTTTTCATCGAGCTTTGCTTTCAGCACCGGCGCCACACGCTCGGAG
>JBEPXL010000076.1:0-10081 GCA_041641935.1 Desulfobacteraceae bacterium
TGCCATGACGGCCGCCGATGCGCTGCTGATTCCCCTGCAGTGTGAATTCTACGCCCTCGAAGGGCTGGGACAGCTTCTGCAGACCCGGGAACTGGTCAACAGCAACCTGAACCCCGACCTCCGGATCGCGGGAATTCTGCTGACCATGTTCGATCAGCGGACAAATCTGTCCCACCAGGTGGCCGAAGAGGCGGAACGGTTTTTTCAGGGAAAGGAGCGGGTCTTCAAAACCGCTATTCCGAGAACGGTCCGCCTGGGAGAGGCGCCGAGCTTCGGGAAACCGATCCTGCTCTATGATCCATCTTCAGTCGGATCACAGCGCTACATGGCCCTGGCGGAAGAGATTCTTCAGGAAGTCTTCTGAAACTGAATATCCTGACCATTCAACAGATTGCCGGCACAACCGGACTGGCCGTGGATGAAGTAAAGGCGCTGCAGAGGGAAACCGATCGATGATCATGGCATACGGGATCACTGGTCATTGAAAAGGAGTGGCATGCAAGACGGGAAGCCGAAACGGGAAGAGACAGCAGGATCCAAAAAACGGAAAGCGTTGGGAAAAGGGCTGGGCGCACTGATTCCGGGACCGGCGAAAGTGTTGCCTTCATCATTGCCTGAACCGGAAGAGAAGAACTATTTCCAGTGCCGGGTTTCCCTGATCCACCCCAACCGGTATCAGCCCCGGCGCACGTTTTCAGAGGAGGAACTGGGAGAACTGAGCCAGTCCATCGCCGAACAGGGGATTATTCAGCCGCTGGTGGTCCGCAAAAACACCGAAGGATATGAACTGGTGGCCGGTGAACGGCGGCTCCGGGCGGCGAAAATGGCCGGGCTGAAAGAGGTTCCGGTGGTATGCCTGGAAATATCCGAAGCGGCTCTGCTGGAAATGTCCCTTGTGGAAAACATTCAGCGGGAGAATCTGAATTCCCTGGAGGAAGCCGAAGCCTATCACCGGCTCATGACAGAATTCGGACTGACCCAGGAACAGGTCGCCATCCGCGTCGGCAAGAGCCGGTCCGCGGTGGCCAATTTTCTGCGCCTGCGCCAGCTTCCTGACGAAATCAAGGAGACCCTCCTGGACGGCACGCTCAGCATGGGGCACGCCAAAGTCCTTCTGGCGGCGGAGAATGCCGCCCAGCAGATGACCGCCTGGCGTCTCATCATTGCCCGGGGTCTGTCCGTGCGGGACGCTGAACATCTGCTGGAACGGCTCAAGGCCCGGAAGCCGGAAGCGGAACCGCCCTCCCCCGCACCGGAGACCGCCTATTTTTTCGATGTGGCGGAACAGCTCTCCCGCCGGTTCGGGACCAAGGTGGAAATCCGGCGACGGGGAAAACGGGGCAAAGTCGAAATCGAATTCTACAACGATGATGACCTGGACCGGCTGCTTTCTCTTCTGAGTACAGAAGAATGACGCTCTGCAGTCGCAGACATTGGCATATGGAAACGCTGCGGTATGCAGATCGACAGCACCGGCTTTTCTGTTCTCCTCTGCTGACCTGTAAAGACCATGAAACGAATCTGTGTAATTGACGGACAGGGCGGCGGCATCGGAAGCGCCGTCATCAAAAAGCTGAAAGAACGGTTTGAAGAGACGGTGGAAATCGTCGCGCTGGGAACCAACGCCATTGCTACCGCCCAGATGCTCAAAGCCCGGGCCAACCGGGGCGCTTCCGGCGAAAATGCCATCGTCCAGACGGTCCGTCAGGTGGATGTCGTCATTGGTTCTATTGGAATTGTAATGGCCCACGCCATGATGGGGGAAGTGACCCCGCGGATGGCGGAGGCGGTGGCAGCGAGCCCGGCCCGGAAACTCCTGATTCCGCTTTCCCAGGAAAATGTCCGGATCATCGGCATTTCCCCGGAACCGCTGCCGCATCTGATTGAAGCATTGATCGAAAAAAATCTGGACATTCTGTCCTGACATCAACCCATGAGGTGATACCATGTGCGAAGCGAATGCCTATCTTCTTGAAGACAAGGAACCGACCCTGATCATGGAAGCGGTGGACGCCATTCAGCCGGAGGAGGACGGCATCAGCCTGGTCAACATCTTCGGCGAGCAGAAGTTCATCAAAGCGCGGATTCATTCTCTTTCCCTGGTGGACCACAAAGTCTTTCTTGAAGCATTGTAAAGGTATGAAAATTTCTGTTGCCAGAACAGCAGGCTTCTGCATGGGCGTCCAGCGGGCCGTTGAAATGGCACTGGATGCCGCCAACGCCGGCAGTTGCCCGATCTATACCTACGGTCCGCTGATTCACAATCCCCAGGTACTGAAACTGCTGGGGGAGAAAGGGATTTCGGTTCTGGAGCAGATACCGGAAAAAGGCGACGGAACGGTTCTGATCCGCGCCCACGGTGTCCCCCCGGAAACCAAAACCGGTCTGGAACAGGCCGGTTTTTCCGTAATCGACGCCACCTGTCCGCGGGTGATCAAGGTGCAGACCATTATCGGCAAACATGCTGCGGAAGGGTATGCCTGTATCATCGTCGGCGACCGGGATCACCCGGAAGTGGTGGGATTACTGGGATATGCCGGAAGCAAGGGGCATGTGGTCAACCGGATGCAGGATCTCGACGCCCTGCCCGTTTATGACAAGGCGATCATCGTCGCCCAGACCACCCAGAACACCCGGTTTTTTGATGAAGTGAAATCCTGGGCCGCCGCCCGCTTTTCCCACTACAAAGTGTTCAACACCATCTGCGATTCCACGGAGCGCCGCCAGGAAGAGGCCAAGCGGCTGGCCGAATCCGTAGACGCGGTTGTGGTGGTGGGCGGATACAACAGCGGCAATACCCAGCGCCTGGCCGAAGTGGTCCGGCAGACCGGCAAGCCTTCCTTTCATATCGAATCCGAAGCGGATCTGGATGTGACCGCCCTGGCATCGGCACGGCATGTCGGCATCACTGCCGGGGCGTCCACACCCAACTGGATTATCCGGCGCATCTACCGTGCCATTGAATCCCTTCCGTTCAATGAAGACAAGCCCTGGCGGCGGCGGATATTCCGGATTCAACGGTTCCTGCTGCTGACCAATATTTACGTTGCCCTGGGAGCGGGCGCGCTCTGCTTCGCCAGTGCCACCCTTCAGCAGGTCCGGTTTCCCCTTCCCTACATTCTCATTGCCGTCCTGTATGTCCTGTCCATGCACATTCTCAATAACCTGACCGGGATGACAGAAGCCCGGTACAATGATCCGGACCGGGCTGAATTTTATCAGGAACGGAAGATCAGCTTTACCCTCGCGGCACTGGCATCCGGGGCACTGGGGCTGATCACCGCCGCCGGCATGGGCATGTTTCCGTTCATGCTGCTGCTGGTGATGTCCCTGCTGGGGCTTTCCTTCAATCTCCGCCTGATTCCGGCATTTGTGGGGGGGATCAAATACCGGCGCATCCGGGATATTCCGGGATCGAAGACGGTTCTGATCGCGCTGGCCTGGGGAGTGGTGACCGCACTGTTTCCGATTCTCGGGGCCACCGGCGACATCCGGGTCAGCACGCTGCCGGTTTTTCTCTGGGCAACGGGCATGGTCTTTGTCCGGACGGCCCTTTTCGATGTACTGGACATGCAGGGCGACCGCATCGTCGGCAAGGAAACCATTCCGCTCCTTCTGGGACGGAAGCGGAGTTTTACCCTGCTGCGGGTGACCCTCATCTTTCTGATGCTGATCCTGTTTCTGGCAAGCCTCCGTCAGGTCGTCCCCACGGTTCTGGGGCTTTATCTTCTCCTCTGCCCGTTCTTTCTGTTCCTTCTCATTTCATTTCACAAACGGGGATATACCCTCCCCGGTCTGCGCCTGGAATTTGTCACCGAGAGTCATTTCCTTCTGGCGGGGTTCATTACCCTGGTCTGGTGGATATTCAGGGGCTGACACCATCTCCTATATCCGGGGTTCCGTGCCGGACATGAGTCGCCGGATGTTGGCCCGGTGACGGGTGATGATCCATGCGGCCATTACGCCTGCACAGACGGTCAGTTCGCCGGAACCGGTGGCTTCGCCGATACAGAGCGGAAGGGCGGCCGCACCGGCCAGGGAGCCGACAGAAACGCGGCTGGTCATGCAGACAAAGAGGATAAATACAAGCAGCGCCACACCGACGGCTGCCGGAGAAACGGCCAGGAGACATCCGGCTGCGGTCGCCACGCCCTTTCCACCTTCCCCGAATCCGAGCCAGACCGGGTAGAGGTGGCCCAGAAAGGCCGCCAGGGCGACAATGGCGATGAACAGATCGCTTTCACCGCCGCCGAAGAAACGGACAGCCATCCAGACCGGGATCATGCCTTTGAGCACATCTCCGGCGAGGGTCAGCAGCCCCATCCGGTTTCCGGCCATGCGCCGTACGTTGGTGGCACCGATGTTCCGGCTGCCGGTGCTGCGGATATCAATGGTCGTGAACTGCCGGGTCAGAACCACGCCCCAGGGAATCGAACCGGCCATATACGCGATGAGCGTCAACAGGAGCAGAATCAGAATAGCCATCATGTCCTTTCCATGTGCTGTACATTCAGTTTCTATCCCTTTCATTCCATATCAGGGACCATGACGCAAGGGGAGAATGGTATCATGACAGACGAACCGGTCCGCATTCCCATTGAAGACGTGCTGGATCTGCATACCTTTCATCCGAAAGAGGTGCCGGATCTGCTGGAAGACTATTTTTCGGAGTGTATTGCGGCGGGGATTTTTTCCGTGCGGGTGATCCACGGCAAGGGAACCGGCATTCTGAAAAAGCGGGTTCACAGTGTACTGAAGAAAAACCCGATGGTGGCATCCTACCGGGAGGCGCCGTCCGGGGCGGGCGGCTGGGGTGCTACACTGGTGGAACTGAAAAAATCCGCATTTCCTGCGGAACCGGAAACGCGGTAGCCATGCCCAACACGCTGGCCCATATCGGCATACATGGCGCCATTACCCGGAACATCATCCGCAACGCAGACCTCAAGTGGATTTACCTCGGCTGCATCATTCCGGATGTTCCGTGGATATTCCAGCGGATCATCCGCACGGCGCTCCCGGACATCAGCCGGCTTGACCTGCGTCTGTATGCCGTGGTGCAGGCATCCCTCTTCTTCTGCCTGATCCTGAGTGTCGCGCTGGCGGCTCTCTCCCGCTCACCGAAACGGACATTCTGTATCCTCGCCCTCGGTTCCCTTCTCCACCTGCTGCTGGATGCGACCCAGTACAAATGGGGCAACGGGGTTCACCTCTTCGCGCCCTTTGACTGGACCCTCATCAACTACGGATTTTACTGGCCGAACAGCATTCCCACCTTTGTGATTACCCTGTCCGGCCTCGGTTTCTATATCATACACTGGCGTCGGGCCACTGAAACACCGCCGGATATTGTCTGCAGACCCGCAGGACGGTTTGCGGTCTTTCCCGCACTCCTGCTGGTTTATCTTGCGCTTCCCTTTTTCTTTACCGGGGGACCGGAACAGACGGACAGTCATTATGTCCAAACCCTGCGTCAGGCCGGTGAACGTCCGGGAAAGTATGTCAAATTTGACCGTGCCTATTTTGAAGACGGGCCGGATGGGGGAATGCTCCATGTCTTTTCCGGTGAGCGGTTTCATCTGGAAGGAGCGGATGTGGCGCAGTCCACGAAGCTGTCGGTGAAGGGGCGGTTTATCACGGAAGACCGGATACAGGTCAGTGACCGGCATATTCATCCATCCGGAATACGGGATTCACTGGCGTACGCGGGATTGCTGCTGGTGCTGGCCGCCTGGGTGGCGGCATGGATCCGGCAGTGGCATTCGGAACTTCGGAATTCCCGGTCTGGCGACAGGTCCGGCGGACCGTAACGGGAAAAAAACCTTCCTGCAATTTCCGGATCGTCAGTACCAGTAAAAAAGCCCGGAACCGCTCTGCTTGAGATGTCCCGGGCTTTATCTGTCTGTATGGAGCGGGAAACGGGATTTGAACCCGCGACTTCGACCTTGGCAAGGTCGCACTCTACCACTGAGTTATTCCCGCTCAGATCGGATAGAAAGCCTCCGGTTCATCCATGTAATGTCGCCCTGTATCGCTGACGGATGACCGGACACTTCAAAAAGCAAAAATGGAGGCGGCAACCAGATTCGAACTGGTGAATAGCGGTTTTGCAGACCGCTGCCTTACCACTTGGCTATGCCGCCCCGAAAAAAGAATGGAGCGGGAAACGGGATTTGAACCCGCGACTTCGACCTTGGCAAGGTCGCACTCTACCACTGAGTTATTCCCGCTCAATCTTCAAGAACTGGCTTTATACCTGTTTATGCCATTTTTGTCAACCAAAAAAATCAAAACTCCAGATTCTTTCGGAACTTGATAAAATAGTCCGCACCGGACCAGATGGTATAGATCAACGCGCCCCAGAGAAAAAACATGCCGATGGCGTGAAAGTTGATCCCGAAATAGGAAAAATGGAGCAGCAGCGGAATAATGGCGGCGATCTGGAATCCCGTCTTGTACTTCCCGAGCCAGGATGCCGAAATATCTTCACCGCTCACCGCCACGACACTCCGCAGACCGGAGATCGCCAGTTCCCTTCCGATAATGATACAGACAATCCAGGCCGGAATCCAGCCCAGGGATACCATCATAATAAAGGAAAAGGAGACCACCAGCTTGTCTGCCACCGGGTCCATGACCTTGCCGAATGTGGAGACCAGCCCCCACCGCCGGGCCAGATATCCGTCCAGATAATCGGATATGGCGGCAAGGGAGAAGAGCATGGCCGCCACAAAGGCGGTAAACCGGTTCGGAAACGTCAGCAGGAGGATAATCCCCGGCGCTGCTGCGATGCGGAACATTGTCAGGAAATTGGGATGTGCCAGTCCGTTCCTGACGATTTTATCTTTTAGCGGCATTCTCTCTTTTTCCAGTCATCCAGGAATGCGCAGAGTCCCTTGTCCGTCAGGGGATGACCGGCCAGTTTGGTCAGCACCTTGAACGGAATCGTGGCGATGTGCGCCCCCATCAGTGCCGATTCCAGCACATGGAGCGGATGACGTACGCTGGCGACGATGATTTCGGTATCGAAGCCATAGTTGTTGTAAATATCCACAATCTGTTCCACCAGGATGAGGCCATTCTGGGAAAGATCATCCAGCCGGCCCACGAACGGGCTCACATAGGTCGCCCCGGCCTTGGCGGCCATCATGGCCTGAATCGGCGAGAAAACCAGTGTGACGTTGGTCTTGATGCCTTCATCGGTCAGCGTCCGGGTCGCCTTGAGGCCGTCGATGGTCATGGGAATCTTCACCACAATATTCTCGTGGATGTCAACCAGTTTCCGTGCCTCCCGGACCATGCCGTCCATGTCCTCGGAAATGACCTCGGCACTGACCGGGCCGTCCACAATCGCACAGATGTCCCGGACAATATCTTCAAATTCCCGGCCCTCCTTCGCCACCAGCGTCGGGTTGGTGGTAACGCCGTCCACCATGCCCATGCTGCTGGCTTCCCGGATTTCATCCAGATTGGCCGTATCGATAAAAAACTTCATTGCAGGTGTTCCTCCTGTGATTTTTTTTGGGATCGGTTCATAATATACGCATCACGGCAGCGGGCGCTGCAGAAACTGAGCGTCCGTCCGTTTTTGTTCAGGAATACGCCTTCCCGCCGGGGAAAATAGACCTGGCAGTACGGATCCTGGACCATGACATCATCCGCGACCTCTTCCGCACCACCGCACACCGTCCGCGCCCCGGCTGCCAGATGGTTCAGTGCCCAGATTTTCAGGGATCTGTAGCCGAAATAGATCAGTCCGAAAAGGACAATAAACCGTATCATTGCTGACTGATTACCTTCTGCCCTGTCTCTTCCAGCCGGTCAAGCAGGTCGTTTACGGATTGCTGCAGAACGGGATGAACAATTGCCGGGTCTATATCACAAAGCGGCTGCAGAACAAAGCGTCTTTTGTGCATCCGGGGATGCGGCAGGGTCAGCCCGGGGGTGTTCATCACCAGATCGTCGAAAAACACAATGTCCAGATCCAGGGGTCTGGGACCGAACCGGACACCGCTGCGGTCCCGACCGGCCGCGGCTTCAATGGCGTTCAGTTCCGCCAGCAGTTCCCGGGGAGACAGGGCGGTCCGGATGCGAACGACCGCATTGACGAACCAGTCCTGATCGATGTAATCCACCGGCTCCGTCCGGTAGAAGCGGGACCGGGCCGTCAGTTCCGATGCACCGGAACGTTCGATTTCTGCAATGCCCCGCCGGCAGTTTTCCAGGCTGTCGCCCATGTTGGAACCGACAGCGATCCAGGCGGTATGGGGACGGTCGGTTACCACGTCCACGCCTCTTCCCAGAGTTCACCGGCATAGATCACCCGGACTTCGCCTTCCAGATGCACCTTGTAGAACCGGTCTCCCTCCCGCTCAAAATAGACCAGAAGCCGTTCGCCGCTTCGGGTCACCACGGTGACCGGCGAGGGCAGGCTGTCACTGTGGGCCGTCACCAGTGCGGCGGCAATGGCGCCTGTGCCGCAGGCAAGGGTTTCATCTTCCACCCCGCGCTCATAGGTCCGGAGCGAAATGGAACCATCCGCATTGGCACAGACAAAGTCGGCATTGGTTCCGGCCGGGCCGAAGGCTTCATGAAACCGTATCCGCCGCCCGGTTTCGACCACATCGGCCAGATCGATATTTTCGGCCCTGACCACCACATGGGGCACCCCGACCCGGATGCTGCTGACCAGCAGTTTTCCTTCTTCCATGTCGATTTCATAGCCGGGCCGGAAGTCTTCGGGATCGATCATCTGGATTTTGACCCGCCGTTTTTTGACCTCGGCCGGAATGAGGCCGACTTCGGTTTCAAACCGGGTATAGGGGCCGGTGATCTTGTTGAGAAAGGTGAACCGGGCCACACACCGGGCCGCATTGCCGCACATTTCCGCCATACTGCCGTCGGAATTGTAAAACCGCCATTTGAAGTTCCCCCACTCGGATTCTTCCACCAGCACCAGGCCGTCCGCTCCGGCGGACATCCGGCGGGAGCAGACCTTTACCGCAAATTCCGGCAGCAGGTTTTCATCCACAATGCCTTTCCGGTTGTCGATAATGATAAAATCATTACCGCTGCCGCTCATTTTATAAAAGGGTATTTTCTTGATTTTTTTCATGGGAACCCGATTCTATTCATACGTGAACGTCACCGCCTTGGATTCTTCTCCGGTGGTGCGGACATCTTCACCGTAGGGGGCGACTTTGTAGGTATAGGCGTAGCCTTCCGTCAACTGTTCCGTGTAGAGCGCCTGCCCTGTTTCGCGGATTTCCGGTGTCAGCACCCGGTCGCCGACCCGTTCAAAGACGAGGGGACAGTCCAGACACGGCCCCTCGGAAAGCGGCATCCGGGACCGGAGTACCGCATAACCCGCCACCCGTTCATCCGCCGGAATCGACCATGAAAGCCGCAGAATGCCGTCCTCCACCGATGCTTCCAGGTCGCCCGCCGCCGGCAGGGGAACCAGACGGGGCGGCGCCGGCGGCGCCTTGACGCCGCAGCCGGCCATCAGAAAGGCCCAGATCAGGCAGAAACAGAAAAGACCGTTCCCGCGCCGATCTGAATGGCTCATTTCTGATCCACCAGACATTCCCGGGCGCTGGCGATGGCGGCCCGGACATTTTCCGTGGCGGTTCCGCCATAGGACTGCCGCCGGTTGATCACCTGTTCCGTCGCCAGAAAGTCATACAGGTCTTCTTCGATCCGGTCCGAAAAAGTCTGCAGCGTCGCCAGGTCGAGATCGTGGAGTTCTTTTCCCCGGGCAAGAGCGTGGCTGACGGCCCGCCCCACACAGCCGTGGGCTTCCCGGAACGGCATCCCCTTTTCCACCAGATAGTCGGCCATGTCCGTCGCGTTGAGAAAACCGGTGGTCGTGGCCTGCTTCATGGCGTCCGCCCGGAAGGTTATATGGGGCAGCATCCGGGTGTAGATCTCGACTGTCATGGAGAGGGTGTCCACAGCATCGAAAAGCGGCTCCTTGTCCTCCTGCATGTCCCGGTTGTATGTCATGGGCAGGGACTTCATCAGGGTCAGCAGCGCCATCAGGCCGCCCACGACCCGGCCCGTCTTGCCCCGGACCAGTTCA
>JBEPXL010000077.1:0-10064 GCA_041641935.1 Desulfobacteraceae bacterium
GCGGTTGAGGATGAAGGTGGTCGGAATACCGCTGACACCGAAATTCTGGAGAAGGGCATCACTGCCGGTATAGACGGGAAAGGTATACCCCTTGGAGGCCATGTAGTTCTGAACAACCTCCCGGTCTTCGTTGGAGATCAGCAGGAAGATAATATCGTTTTCGTCTTTGACCTCTTCATAGAGTGCCTGCATGTTGGGCATCTCTACCTTGCAGGGAGGACACCAGCTGGCCCAGAAGTTGAGAAAAACGACCTTGTCCTTGAACCGGCTCATGGGCACTTCACTGCCGTTCATGCCATGTACCACGCCACTATAACTGGTCTGCCCCAGAACAGGCGGTGAAGCCGGATCCGGGAAATCGGGTGCGACAAGGTTACGGGCAGGGTTATTCGTAAAATCAAGAATGAAGAAACCGGCAACCAGCACGATAAGAAGAAAGATAAACTTGCCGGTGCTTCGTTTAGGTCTGGTTGTTTTTTCCATTTCTTTTTCTTTCTGTGGATGGTCTGAAGGTGAAATGGTGCATTATACGTTCAAAATAAGCCTGTTCTGAAAGATTGCAAATCTTTTTGCGGGACATGGTACTGTTTTAGAATTGCAGGTAAGGATATATTCATGCGCAACAAATTTCTCCGGACCGGACGACCGGGCTATCATCCCATGCGAAAGCTCAGGGTCTGCCTGTCGGGCTTCCGGTCTGAGCATTCTTATCTGGATGGTTGTTGTCGCATCGGAGGTTGTGCGGCTTTTTTGAGTCATACCAAAAAGATACACTGCTCATATTCCCCTCTTCCATTTCTCCTACAGCAGATGGGCGGCGGTCGATGCAATAAATCTTTATTGACAAGGTTCTTTGTATATCTGAAGATAAACCTGTTCGACGCTACAGCTTTTTCTGTCTTATAATCCGTTGAAATTCCGATGATCTTTTCGTTTCGTCGGTTTCTATCCCTGATCAAGTCATTGTGACAATCAGGGCTGTTCACCCAACCAATTGAAACAGGAGGTACAAAATGATTTTCCGGATTATGTGTTTCGCTATCAGCTTGGTAGTTGCTTTTTCTTTCTCCCCCCTGACATTTGCCGAAGATGCGATTAAAATCGGAATTGTTGCACCGCTATCGGCACCGGGAGGTGTCGAAACCGGACAGGCACTGGTTGACGGGGCTAAAATTGCAGCAGCAGAAATTAATGAAGCAGGTGGACTGATGGGTAAACCTGTAGAATTGATCATTGGAGATACGAGTGGTCTGCCGGAGAAGGGAACCACCGTCATGGAACGATTAATATCACGGGACAAAGTAATCGCCGTCGGTGGAGAGGCGCACAGTTCGGTTGCCCTGGCGGAAATTGAAGTTGCCCATCGTTATGGAATTCCTCTGGTCATTTCCGAAGCCTGGGCCGATGAAATCACTGCCAAGGGATATCCGGAAGTATTCCGTGTGACGGTCAACAACTCCCTGATATATTCAAAAGCGGCCAAGTGGATCAAAGACGCGGGATTTAAACATGTCGCTGTCATCGGAGAAAATTCGGACTGGGGACTTGGCGTCATCCGGGTTTTCAAGGACAATCTTGTCGATGAAGGGGTAAAAGTGACCTCCTTTTCGGCAGAACGGACAACCACAGATTTTACACCGCAGTTACTGCAACTCAAGCAAGCCACGCCCCCTGTGGATTTCCTGGTGGACGGGTTTACCGGAACCGGCGAACTCCTGATGATCAAGCAGGCGCATGAACTTGGTTTCGCTCCGACCCACAGTTGCGCACTTCTGGGAGCCGGTATGGATACACTCTATCCGGGCTTCTGGGATACTGTCGGAGAAGCCGGTGTTTATGTTCTCAGCAATCCTGCCGGTCTGCCCGGCCTTCCCAAAACCGATACATCCGAAAAATTCACAAAGATTTTCAAAGAAAAACACAACCGTGAACCGGATGCTGTTGCCATGGAAGGCTACGATACGGTAATGGTTATCGCCGAGGCGGTCAAAGCAGCTGATGCGACCGATCCGAAAGCAATGATTGACGCCCTTGAAAACAAGATAAACTGGGAAGGGACACGTGGAACCATCAATTTCAATACAAGCAAGAATCCTCCCTGGGCCTACCACATGTGGATGGATGTGCCTGTCTTTATTATTCAGTATACCGAACTGAATCAGGAACCGTCTGATGCAGCTATTCTGTGGCCGGATGAATATGCCACTGTAGATGGATATATCCGCCCGCCAAAACAGTAGGATTACTGCTACACGGTCAAACCTGCCCCTCTCTTCGGAAGGGGCAGGTTCAATAATCGTCCGCCATCCCCATACCACCGGAGATGGTCCAAAACTTCTGATCCGTTCATCGCAGTTATCGAGGAAATTCATGCTGTTCATCTCACAGTTGTCCAATGCGCTGGTTATCGGAACCCTCTATGCACTGATGGCGCTGGGACTGTCGATCATTTTCGGGGTTTTAAAGCTGGTCAACTTCGCCCACGGAGAATCGCTGATGGTCGGCGGTTATATCTACTATTTTCTGGCCACTTCCTTTCTGGTTAAGCTCTGGCATCTGCCTCTGTCACTGATCCTGATCCTGACGTTGCCGCTGGTATATCTTTTCGGCATATTGATTGAACGCGTGTTCCTCAGTCCGGCATACCGGAAACAGACAGCCCGATATGAAGAATATGTAATCCTGGTCACATTCACCCTCGCCATTTTCCTGCAGAATCTGGCCCTGCCGGTTTTCGGTCCTTATAATCGACAGGCACCGGCAATTTTGAAAGGCCGCATCAAAATCGGTGATCTGATCATCGCCGGAGACCGCCTGAGCGCAGCCGTCATTGCGCTGGTGGTGATTCTCCTGCTTCTGTTCTTTCTGTACCGTACCTATCCGGGAAAAGCGCTGCGTGCAGTCGCCCAGAACGCCACAGCGGCGGCCATTGTCGGCATCTCAGTGGAACGGATGCGACGAATGGCCTTCGGCATCGGTATGTCTCTTGCCGGAATTGCAGGCGCATTGCTGGGACCAATTTTTCTGGTAAACCCGACGATGGGTATACCTTTTGCGGTCAAGGCTTTTGTGATTGTGGTACTGGGTGGTATGGGATCGGTAAAAGGAACTATTATCGGTGCTTATGTATTAGCCATTGTGGAAAGTTTTGGTTCCATTCTTCTACCCGATCCTTCCCGTGCCCTGGCTTATAAAGATGCCTACGGTCTGTTGATTCTGGTCATCATATTGCTCTTCCGGCCACAGGGGCTTTTCGGAGAAAAGGAACGTCGCGCGTGAAACGATTCTTTCTACTGCTGCTGCTGGGATGTTCCGCCGCCTTTCCCCTCTTTTTTCAGGATTACTGGCTGTATGTGGCAATCATCGCGCTTTATTACGCTATTCTTTCCAGTTCATGGGCCATGCTCGCCGGTCAGGTCGGTATCATATCCTTTGCCCATGCGGCATTTGCCGCTGTCGGGGCCTATACCTCCGCACTTCTGTCAATTAAATTGGGCTGGCCTGTTGCACTTGGTATTCCGGCCGGCGCCTTTATGGCGGCCTTGTTCGGGCTCGGGATCGGTGCATTGACACTCCGAATGCGCGGTCCCTATCTTGCTCTGACCACACTGGCTTTTTCAGAAATCTTCCGTATTTTTTTAACAGCAGAATATGAATTGACGCGGGGCTCATATGGTTTGCAGGTTCCACTCGTATGGGAAGGGAATAAAATCATTTCCTACTATCTGGGATTGTCTCTGCTGGTGCTGACCCTTCTCAGCCTGTCTCTATTGCTGAAAACCCGGCTGGGACTGTTTCTTCTGGCCATGCGGGAAGATGAAGACGGAGCGGCAAGCAGGGGCGTCAATACGGTCCGTTACCGGCTTTATGCCTTTATCGTTACCAGCGCCTTTGCAGGACTGGCCGGTGGGTTTTACGCCCACGTCGTCGGCCTTGTCAGCCCGCGCATGACCATGATCAGTGAAATGGGGCTTATTCTTGCCATGAGTGTATTCGGTGGACTGGAAACATTGATCGGAGCAGCGCTTGGTGCGATTATCCTGCAGTTTCTGACCGAGTACCTGCGTGATTTTGAACAGTGGCGACTGGCGATATTCGGCGGTCTCGTCCTGTTTACGCTTCGATTTACACCGGAGGGAATTCTGCCCAGAAGCTATGAACTGGTTCATCAGATGCTGGAACGTGTCGCAAGAAAGTAGATAAGACGGATGCTGCAAGTAAAACAACTGTACAAGCGATTTGGCGGTCTCCAGGCGCTGGAAGATGTTTCTGTCTCCTTTGGCCAGAGAGAGTTCATCGGGCTGATCGGACCCAACGGATCAGGAAAGACAACCCTGCTGAACTGTATCTGCGGTCTCTATGCCCCCGATTCCGGACGAATACGCTATGATGAAACTATAATCTCCGGTATGCGGCCCCATAGAATATTCAAACTGGGTATCGGGAGAACCTTCCAGATTTCAAAGGTTTTTAATCGGCTGACAGTAATGGATAACCTGAAAATTCCGGCTCTGACCGAAGGAAAGCTGTCCCGTCGCCTCATTTCCGAACGGGCCATTGATATCCTCAAATCCATTCGCATGGAAAATCTGCGGAATGCCCCTGCAGGCAGTCTGTCCGGAGGTCAGAAAAAACTGCTGGAAATCGGCATGATCATGATGATTGATCCCGCTTATCTGCTACTGGACGAGCCCTTTGGCGGCGTTCATCCGGAATTGAAAAGCCAGCTGGAAGCATACCTGTCACAACTGCACAGCAGCGGAAAAACCGTCATTCTGGTGAGCCATGAGATTCCCTCCCTGTTCCGACTCTGCAAACGACTGGTCGTTCTGGACCACGGCGTCCTGATTATGGAAGGAGATCCGGAAACAGTTCGAAAGGATGAACGGGTTATCCATGCCTATCTGGGAGGTGTCCGTGAAACTTGAGGTTAAGAATTTATATTCAGCATATCAGCGCGAACTATTCATATTGAAAGGGATCGACCTCTCGGTGCCCGAAGGCAGCAATGTAATTGTAATCGGTCCCAATGGGTCCGGGAAATCCACCCTTCTGAAATCGGTTGCCGGTATTCTGAAACCTTTAAAGGGAAGTGTAATACTGGAAGGCGAAGAGATCACCGGCATTGAACTGGATCGGATCATACGGAAAGGCATCTGCTACATTCCCCAGGATAGAGCCGTATTTCCCCAGATGACGGTTACGGAAAATCTGCAAATGGGATGCTGGGTCTTCCGGAAAGACCGTTCCAGAATCCGGGAACGGATCGAGTGGGCCATGGAACGGTTCCCGGTTCTGAAAGAACGCCAAAAACTTCTGGCAGGTTCTCTTTCCGGCGGACTGCAACGGATTCTGGATATTGCCAAATCGCTGATGACAAACCCTTCCCTGCTGCTGATCGATGAACCATCCGTCGGCCTTGCTCCCATCATTGCCGAAAGCATATATGCAGAGTTGACTGCCCTGAAAGAGGAAGGAAGAACCATTCTGCTTGTGGATCAGGATGTGCGGGCGGCCATGAATATTGCCGACGAAGTTTATGTACTGGATCTGGGGCAGGTCAAAACCCACGGGACCAAAGCAGATTTCGAGGGTAACCTGAACGACATCGTAAAAGACTGGCTGATATAGACATCCGGAAAAAGATTGTTACGCTATGAAAATACAGATATGACATCTGCAACCTGACTTAGTGACTACTTTTTCTGAATTTGAATCCAGGAGAAACGATGACAGCAATCGAGGGTAAATCGATTTTCCGTACCATAGAAGAAATCTGTTCATTCGGTCCCCGGTGGATGGGTTCCAAAGGGGCGGATGCGGTGAAGAAGTATATCGCTGCAGCCTTTGCCGCGGCAGGACGGACACCGGAAACCCCTTCTTTCCGGTATCTTTCCTATACCCCCGGACCTGCCTCCCTGCAGATCGATGGAAACCCGATGACCTGTGAACCTGTTGCGCTGGCGCCGTCCACAGCGTCACCGCTGGAAGGACCGGTTCTTTACGGCGGACAGTGCCGGGAGGAAGATCTTCGCCTGCTGGCGCAGTCCGGTGCGGACCTGTCCCGGTCCATCGTTCTTTCGGACAACCTGAGAACCTTTGTCGCCTACCCCGCCGTCGAAGCAGCCGGCGCGGCCGGTTTTATTTCCATGACGAATCTGCCGGACAATACCATCCGCTGCGGCTGTGCCCGTCTGGACCGGATTCCCGGAAAACTCCCTGCCGTATCCATCGGAGGAGACGACGGACGGCGGCTGATCGAAGAGATCAAAGCGGGAAAGCAATGCAACGCGGTTCTTGATGTGAGCGCTCAGACCGAAGAAAAGGAGGGGCATAATGTCGTGGCCCTGCCCCCGTCGCCGACGCTTCTGTTCATGGCCCACTACGACAGCTTCTGGAACGGGGTACACGCGATGGATAACGCATCGGGGGTTGCCACGGTTCTTGAGATCTGCCGGCGGTTTTCCGCCGCGCCGGAATTTTCATCGGTCGGATTCGCGATCTTCGGAGGGGAAGAACTGGGCTGCTGGGGGTCCAGCGCCTTTACCGCCGAATATCGGGATGTTCTGAAACATCTGAAGACGGTCATCAATCTCGATACCTTCGGCTCCGGTCAGAGCCAGCTCGAAATCGGTGTGACCGAACATCTGGAAGAATTCTGCAGGCGTGTGGTCAGTGAAAAGCGGGTTCCGGTGGACTGCTGGAATATTCCGCCCCGCGCCGCCAGTGACCAGCACGACTTTGTCCGGGCAGGGGTACCGGCGATCTGGATCGCCAACTGCGGCGCTGATCCGCGGTATCACACACCGCTGGATGTGCCGGCTGAGATGAGTGCCCACAAGCTGGAAACTGCAGGCAATCTTGCGCTGGAACTGGCGCGGCGGCTGCTGTAGAAATTATTACTTCACTTCGCAAGCCCGGCGATGGACTCCGCGATTTCCCGGCTCAGTTCCCGCAGCGCCACACTCTGGGCATAGACCATATCCGGATAGCCTCTCCCCGCAACCGGCGCGACAATATCCGATTTCTCCATCACGAGCATTTCCCGGCCTCCCTTGCCGAGAATCATCCACTGGGCCGAAAGCACAGCCTTCCCTTCCGGCCAGACTTCGAACCGGAACACATGCAGGGCGACCTGATAATCCACCCGGACCGCACCGGGCCAGGGATATACCGTTAACCGGTCTGTCCGGAGCAGCCGGGACAGGTTTTCCGACAGGGCAGTGGTGATATTGCTCTGCAGCGATCCCGCCCACTTGTGGAACTCCGCCAGTTCCAGTTCGTTTTCTCCCTCGCGGGTAATAATCTGGGGACGTTCCAGATGATCCGGAATCTCCACCGGTCCCACCCCGATGTAGAACTTCGCATTTTCCGGCGCTGCCGGAATGGCGTCCATCTGCGGAAAGGAGGAAAGGGTATAAAACCGGGAGGGCTGGGTTCTGGCGCATCCTGCAAGAAAGAGAATCATGAATATCACAGCTGTCAATTGAAGCCGCCGTATCTGTACCATATCAGAAACCTCCTTTTCCGCGAAGCAGGGCTTCCGGATTCCGTTCGAGGTATTCGGCCATGACCCGGATGGACCGGGCCGCCGCTTCAAATTCCTCCAGCGCACTGTAGAGCTTGTACCCCAGGGTTGAATCCCTTGAGGTGATGCCCTCAAAGGAACTGAGGGTCGCCTGCACCTGCTGCAGGGTCACCCGTGCCGCATCGGCGACATTTTCCAGACTGCTGACCACCGGTTCAATGTTGGTGTTGAGCTGCTCCACCGTATTCTCCGCAGAACCGAGAACCTGCCGCGCATCGGTGGAAATACCGGTAAGGGCCTCATTGAGATTCACGACCACCTCATTGGCCCCTTTCACCAGCTGATCAATATCACCGGCAAGGGGGGCGACTTCTCCGGACATGGTTGTCGCCAGTTTTTCAATGTCCTGCATGGCGGCGCTGAACGACTGCAGGCTGTCGATCATTTCTTTGGAATTGATCATCCGCTCGATCCCGTCGAGGGTGCTCACCACCTTTGCCACCATTGTTTCCAGCGGCAGTTCTTCCAGGGTACTGGTGATCTTTTCAATCTCCGACGGAACCGTGGGCAGTTCCATATACTCGATATCGAGGCTGCCCGCCTCTCCGGTGCTGTACCGGGGTTCCCGGTTGGGATAAAAATCGAACTCCACCGACAGCTGACCGGTCACCAGACTCTGCAGATTCAGCTTTGCCCGGAGCCCCTGTTCGATGAGCTCTTTTACCGCTTCATTGGCCTCTTCCCTGCTCTCGAAATCGCCCTGCACATTGACGATCTTCTCGGGATCGATTTCGATGATCACCGGAATCCGTATGGTCATGTCATTGGAATCGTAGACCATCTGGATATTGGAAACCGCCCCGATGCGGACGCCCCGGAAAGTGACCGGCGCGCCGACATTGAGGCCGCCGACTCCGCCCTCGAAAAAGAGAACGTATCTGGGCCGGTCCTGCAGAAAAGCACCGGAGCCGAAGATCATGATACCGGCAAGGACCAGGATCACGGCGCCCACTACAAAGCCCCCGATCAGGGTCGGATTGGCATGTTTACTCATCTGTCACACCTGCACGCGACTGGGTTTGTTCATCATCTTCCTGTCCGGATTCTCCGCGCGTCAGAAACCGGTGAACTTTTTGGTTCGGCGGATTTTCGAGAAGCTCCCCCGGATCTCCTTCGGCGATCATGGTCCGGCTGTCGGCATCCAGAAAGACCGAATTGTTGCCGATGGCGAAGATGCTGGCCAGTTCATGGGTCACAACGACAACGGTGGACCCGAGGCTGTCCCGCAGTTCCAGAATCAGGTCATCCAGCATCCGGGCGCTGATGGGGTCCAGACCGGCCGAGGGTTCGTCAAAAAAAAGAAAATCCGGGTCCAGCGCCATGGCCCGCGCCAGAGCGGCGCGTTTTCTCATTCCCCCGCTGATTTCGGCCGGATAGTATTCTTCATATCCCGCCAGACCGACCAGTGCCAGCTTGAAGGAGACGATCTCCCGGATCTGGGCCGGGGTCAGGCTGGTATACTCCCCCAGCGGAAGGCCCACATTTTCTTCCAGTGTCATGGAACTCCACAAAGCGCCATTCTGGTACAGAATGCCGAAGCGCCGCATCATCTGCTCCCGGTCTTCGGGGTCCGCCTCCCAGAACGGTTCGCCTTCGTAGTAGACTTCCCCCTTTGCCGGTCGTTTCAGCCCGATCATGTGGCGGAGAAGTGTACTCTTTCCGCATCCGCTGCCGCCCATGATGATAAAAATATCGCCCTGATTGATGGTAAAATCGAGATCCTTCTGAATGACAAAGTCACCATAGGCCATTGTCAGATTCTTGATCCGTATTTTCGGTGATGCAGAAGATTCCGTCATGTAACCAACGTAAACAGGGAAAGGATCAACATGAATTCAGTATTCCGAAGGATTGATGACACCGTTCCTAAATTCCGAGAATATTGAACAGTACGGTAAGAATCGCGTCGGAGACCACAATCAGCACGATGGCCGTCACCACCGCCGATGTGGTCGCCAGCCCTACAGCGGTGGCGCTCCGGCCGCACTGCATTCCCCGGAGACAGCCGGCCAGGGCCACCAGAACCCCGAACACCCCGCTCTTGATGACACCGACCACGAAATGGTGCAGTTCAACCGCTTCCCGGGTCTGGGTGAAATAGGCTGCAAGGGAAAGATCGAGCATGGATACCCCCACCAGCGCGCCGCCGAGAATTCCCATCAGGTCCGCGTACAGACAGAGCAGCGGCATCATCAGGGTCAGGGCGATCATCCGGGGGACAACCAGAAACTCCATCGGGGAGATGCCCAGGGTGGTCAGGGCGTCAATCTCCTCATTCACCTGCATGGTTCCCAGCTGCGCCGCAAAGGCCGCACCGGTACGACCGGCCATGATCACAGCGGCCATCATGGCCCCCATCTCCCGGGCCATGCCGAGCCCCACCAGATTGGCGACATAGATCTGGGCCCCGAACATCTGGAGCTGCACGGCTCCCACAAAGGCCAGAATCAGCCCCACGAGTACACTGATGAGGGAA
>JBEPXL010000078.1:0-9986 GCA_041641935.1 Desulfobacteraceae bacterium
AAAGGCCACGGCCAGACCGGGCAGGACGGTATGGCTGATGGCATCCCCCATCATGCTCATCCGGCGCAGCACAAGGTAGTTGCCCGGCAGGGCGCAGGACATGGCGCTCAACGCGCCGGTGATGACAATCCAGGTATCAATGAATGTCCATTCCATCGGTTGCGGCTCCTTATGGTCCTTCGATCCGGTGTGGGCTGTCGGGTATTTCCCGGCCGGGAAGGCCGGGCAGAAGGGTTTCCAGCTTCCGGATCATCTCCGGGCTCAGTACATGCTCGACCCGGTCCGCGCCCAGATCCACCCGGCTGGAGGCGACATCGGCATGGGTGAGCAGATAGGCCTCCCATAGCCGGTGTTTCCGGACGACGTTACGGGCCGCCGCAAGGCCGGATTCGCTCAGCCCGTAGCGGCTGTCGGTTTCCTGCCGGACCAGTCCCTCCGACCGGAGTCTCCGCAGGGCTTTCCGGAGGCGGCGCACCGGCCAGGATCGTGCGGCCAGCAGTTCTGAAAAATCATGGTTTCCGGTTGAATGGGAGGCGGGTTTCCCGTCGTGTTTCCGCTCTTCCAGTTCATAGAATGCCCGCAGCAGGTTTTCCCGGGCGACTCTGGCGTTGAGCCGCCGCTGTTCCACCGCCAGCCGGATCAGGCCCCGGTCCATGCCGAAGGTGAGGCTGATCAGAAAGAAAAGGGCTGCGGTCAGCACAATGACCGCTCCTGCCGGAAAGTTGGCCATCAGTGCGCTGACGGCGGAGCCGAACAGGCCGCTCAGGGCCCCGAAGAGACCGGAGATAAGGATCATGCGGCTCAGGCGATGGGTCCAGAACCGGGCGGCGGAAGGCGGAATAATCAGCAGGGCAACCACCAGAATCAGTCCCACGGCCTGCAGGCCGATGACGGTGACCACCACCACCAGCGCCATCAGAATGAAGTCGAGCCATCCCACCGGCCATCCCTGGGTGGCGGCGTAGTCGGCGTCAAAGCAGATCAGGGTGAATTCCTTGAAAAAGGCCATGCAGAACACCGCGGCCCCGAAGGCCGTCAGCGCGATGAGCAGGGCGTCGGAAAAGAGCATGGAAGCGGTTTTGCCATAAATGAAGGAACTGAGCCCGGCGGAATTGCCGGTCTCCATGCGGGTGGCGATGCCCATGAGGGAGATCCCGAAACCGAAGTAGACACTCAGCACAATGCCGAGTGCCGCATCATCTTTCAGGCGGGACCACCGGCGGATGACCATCACGGAAAGGGTTCCCAGCACGGAAAAGACGGACGCACCGGCAAGAAGACCGAGAAAACTTTTTCCCTCCCCGCCGGCATAGGTCATGAGGATAAACGCCAGCGCAATCCCCGGCAGCGTGGCGTGGCTGAGGGTGTCACTCAGCAGGGCCCGCTTCCGCAGCAGCAGAAACGTGCCGGACAGCCCGGCGGCCAGTCCCAGCAGGGTGGTGCCGATGATCACCACCCGGGTGTTGTAATCCCGGAGAGACAGGACACGGAACAGTTCCTCCCAGGTCGGCCACCGCAGGGAATGGTCCCCCAGACTCTGGGCCGCCGCGTCCCCGCACAGCAGTACCGGCGCTGCGATCATCCCGGCGATCAGGAACGCAGACCATCTCATTCTCCGCCTCCCTTTCTGCCCCTGGGAAAGCGCGGATCGCTGGCATAGGCGTGGAGGGCTTCGGAGAGCAGGGTCAGTTTACCGCCGTAGGTTTTCTTGAGGTTCTCCTCGGTGAAAATGTCTTCCACGGGACCGGCCGCCACCAGGCGCATGTTGAGCAGGACCACATGGTCGAAGTAGTCGGGCACGGTCTGCAGATCGTGATGAACCACGACACAGGTTTTCCCCTGCCGTTTGAGTTCCTTGAGCAGCACCACAATGGCCCGTTCCGTGGCCACGTCCACGCCGGTGAAGGGTTCGTCCATCAGATAGATACCGGCATCCTGGGCCAGTGCCCGTGCCAGAAAGACCCGCTGCTGCTGGCCGCCGGAGAGCTGGCTGATCTGGCGGCCGGCATAGTCGGCCATTCCCACTTTTTCCAGCGCGGCCAGCGCCGCCCTGCGGTAACGGCGGGTCACGGGGCGGAACCAGCCGATTTTCCGGTAGACTCCCATGACCACCACATCCAGGGCATTGACCGGGAAATCCCAGTCCACACTCTCCCGCTGGGGAACATAGCCCACAAGATGGCGCTGCTGTTTGTAGGTCTTCCCGTAGATTTTGACCCGCCCCGAGGCCCGGGGAACCAGCCCGAGGACCGCCTTGATCAGGGTGCTTTTCCCGGCGCCGTTGGGACCGACCACCGCCACCAGTTTGCCTTCGGGTATGGCAAGATCAATATCCCACAGAACCGGTTTACGATGATAGGCGACGGTGAGGTCATGAATCCAGAGCGGGGCTTCTTCCGGCGGTGTGACGGAGATGTCTTCCTGGTGAAAGAGGGGTTTGTCCATCGGTTTGTTCAGCATGGGGTTCACCTGTGTCAGATTATGGATGATTCTGATGCCTGCGGAGCCGGATCGGAAGGCGGCCTGGTGACCATCAGTGAGAGCCGGAGAGCTTTCCCTGCATGCCGCCTTCCGGTGCTGTTCCGCCCAGCGCCTGTGCGATGGTGGTGACATTGTGATCGATCATGCCGATGTAGGTTCCCTCATAGGTTCCGGATTTGCCCATGGCATCGGAGAAGAGTTCGCCGCCGATCCTGACCGCATGGCCCCGGGCCGCGGCGCCTTCCACCAGGGCCCGGACATTTTTATCCGAAACACTCGACTCGACAAAAACCGCAGGTATCTTCCGCCGGACCAGTTCGTCCACAATCCGGTTAATATCCTTGAGACCGGCCTCGGACTCGGTCGATATTCCCTGTATGCCCATCACCTCGATGCCGTAAGCCCGCCCCAGGTACTGGAACGCATCATGGGCCGTCACCATCACCTGCTGATCTTCCGGGATGGAGGCGATCACCTTCCCGGCGTAGTCATCCAGTTTTTTCAGTTGCTCCTGATACGCGGCTGCATTTTTCCGGTAGTATTCTTCACCGGCGGGATCAAATCCGGAGAGCGCATCGGTGACGACGGAGACGGCTTTCATCCATCCCTGCACATCCATCCAGACATGGGGATCCGGATGACCGGATGCCGGGTCCGCGATCAGGTAGGCTTCCCTGATACGTTCGGTGACGGCAAACACGGGACGGCGGCGGGCGACTTTCTTCAGAACCTCGGTCATCTGCCCTTCGAGCAGAAGTCCGGCATAAAAAATGATGTCCGATTTGAGCAGCAGGGCCACATCGCCCCGGGTGGGATTGTAGGAATGGGGATCGACACCGGTGCCGACAATGTTTTCGACCCTGGCTTTCTCCCCGGCGACATTCTGTACAATATCGGCGATCATGCCGACGGTGGCTGTCGCATTGTAGGGATACCTGCCGTCATACGCACCCAGCGCGGTTCCGGTTCCGAATAAGCTGACGAGAAGGAACAGCGTGATGGTCCGGTTGACAAGGCGTTTCTGTTGAAATCGATGGCGATGAATATTCTGTTTCACAATCGGCCTCCCATCTTAAGAAAATCATTCAGATCGAAACTGTGCCCGGAAATTCCGGAACAAGAGCGGAACAGTTCAACTGCCCTTCGGGATTATAAAAGGAGATGTTCCCCTCCTCTGTACAAATCCAGACCTCTTCCGCGCCACTTTCAAAATACAGCCGCCGCTTTTCTGCCATTTCAGCGTCGGTATTGCTTCCGGAAACCACTTCCACACAGATTTCGGGCGCGACAGAGCATTCAGTTTCATGGATAATCCGCCGGAGCCGCTCCGGTGACACCCATACCACATCCGCGACTTTTGTTCCTTTTTCTGTTCTGATAGCACATTCCGGCATGGTTCTGCCGGACCGGGTCAGCGTTCGCAGCAGATGGCCGATTTCTCCCTGATACAGAGAATGGATGATTTTCACCGGTGACATGACAATCTGCCCCCTTTCGTTCAATTCGATTTTGAAGGGCAGATTCTGCAGGGCCGGATGCTCGCATACCTCCTGCCAGTTCATGGGGAACCTCCTGTCTCCGGTTTTCGGTGGTGTCTGAAGGGGAATACCTGCCGGACCGGAGTTTTCCGGACAGGTTCTGCCGGTGTCTGTAAAGGTATACCGCAAATCCATTGCTTTCAAGTAGGTTGACCGGAAAAACCTGGTTTCTTGCTTTTCATTTCGTGATCATTAGAATTAGTCTGTTGGTTACCGGACGGACCGGGTCCATTTCAATCAGTGGTAGTAGACATTTGAACCGAATCAAAAGGAGAAAGAAAATATGCCGGAACTGTTTGAGTCCACGTCCATCAATTCCCTGACCCTCAAAAACCGCTTTGTCCGCTCCGCCACATGGGAGGGAATGGCCACGGCGGAAGGAGAATGCACGGGCCAGTTGACCGAATACATGCGCCAGCTCGCGGCGGGTGATGTAGGGCTGATCATCTCCGGACACAGCCATGTCCTGCCCGTCGGCCAGGCCAGCTTCCGCCAGCTGGGCGTCTATGACGACAGCCTCGTTCCGGGACTCCGGAACATGACCGATGCGGTTCATGAGGCCGGCGGCGTCATTGTGATGCAGATCGCCCACGCCGGGGTTCATGCCAGAACCGACCTCACCGGCATGGAAGCGGCCGGTCCCTCTCCCTTTGCGGGAGCGGACAACACCCTTTCCCGGCAGATGAGCAGAGAAGAAATCGCGGAAACCGTCCGGGCCTTTGGCGCGGCGGCATCCCGGGCAAAGGAGGCGGGGTTTGACGGCGTCCAGATTCACAGCGCCCACGGATATCTGCTGAGCCAGTTCCTGTCCCCGTACTACAACAAACGGGAGGATGAATACGGCGGCAGTCTGGAAAACCGGTCCCGGATGCTGATGGAGGTCTATGATGCCGTCCGCGGGGCGGTCGGGAAGGATTTCCCGGTGATGATCAAGATCAATTCGGAAGATTTTGTGGAGGGGGAAGGCTTTACCGTTGATGAAATGCTGCAGGTGTCCCGAATGCTGCAGGAGGCGGGGATCGACGCCATTGAAATGAGCGGCGGAACCCAGAATTCCGGACGAAAACTGAGCCCGGTCCGGGCGGTGAAGATCAAAACCGAAGACGACGAGGTGTTCTACAAGGATGCGGCAAAGCGGTTTCAGCAGGAGATTCCGGTTCCGCTGATTCTGGTGGGGGGAATCCGCTCCTTTTCCACGGCGGAACGGCTGGTCAGGGAAGGAACCGCCGATTATATCGCCCTGTCCCGGCCGCTGATCCGGGAACCCCATCTGGTGAAGCGCTGGAAATCAGGCGACACCGGTCCGGCCCGATGCCTCTCGGACAATCTCTGTTTCCGGCCTGCAGTGGAGGGAAAAGGGATTTACTGTGTGGTGGAAGAAAAAGAGCAGGAGGCATAGGATCTCATCGGCTGAAATGAACCGGCTCCTGCAAGCGGGCATTCCTGCCTTCCCGGCCTTTGGCGCCGGGACGGCAGGGACACAGGGATTTTTCGTACAGTCTCTGCCGCAGTTTCAGGATTATCTACAGGATATACCCTATCCCCTTTCCTTCCCCTTCCGCAATCCGGAAATAATAAATGAAATTATTCAAGTGAGATAAATTTTATTCCTGCAACTCCGCCGCACACACATCTTAAAAGCTAAATCTTAAAATATACCCCCCTTACCCCATTCCACGGTTGTACCTCCTCTGATATATTCTGCAGAGTATCAAAAAAGTTTATTTTCCTGAAAAACGGCATTTACTTTGCTATTTCCCGCCGGAACCATATTCCCGTAAGGAAATGCAGCAATCGTTCTAAGAATTTGAGAAGTCAATTTTAAGGTTTTTCCCTATTCCCATGAGAGCAATTATATCCTATCGTATATACAGATATTACTGTCAAATGATCAGAAACTGGCGGAGAGGATGTCGTTTCTGGTTTCACTTAAACACGGGGAGGTGATGAATAAAACAGATGGTTCGTGAATCATATCGTTCCATTTTGATTCAAATCAACAAAACCGAAGGAGAAACGGGAAAAAGATGCTAAAAACAAAACAGAATGAAACAAAATCTGGAATCCGATGGGGATGGTGGATGACAATCCTTCTGATTCTCCCATTCTGCCTGATCGTGCAGACCGGGTGCGGAGATGACGACGACGATCCGGTACCGATTGCCGAAAATGAAGACCGGCAAAACCCCAGCGACCTCATGTCCCGGTCCCGGGCGGTATTCGGTGAACTTCCGGAGGAGATGCCGAGGGCAGTCAATGATACCCCCGCCATGGTGGATCTGGGCGAACAGCTCTATTTTGAAAAGGCCATGTCGGTCAACAAGACCCAGTCCTGCAACGACTGCCATCCCATTGACGGCAACAATGCCGGGGCCGACAATCTCACCACCTCCCCCGGTGCAAAGGGAGAGTTCGGCCCCCGGAATTCACCGACGGTTCTCAACGCCGGGTATCAGTTCGTCCAGTTCTGGGACGGACGCGCGGAAAACCTGACCGAACAGGCCAAAGGCCCCATCCTCAATCCCATCGAAATGGGCATGCCCGACCAGCAGGACGTGATCGACCGGGTCCGGGAACTGGGGTATGAAGATGATTTTCAGGCGGCGTTTCCCGACGAGGAGGAACCGCTGAACTACGACAACATCGGCCTGTCCATCGCGGCCTTCGAGCGTACCCTGATGACCCATAACCGTCTGGATCTCTACATGGCCGGTGACGAAAACGCGCTGACCGACGAACAGAAAGAAGGTCTGCGGATCTTTATCGAAAAGGGGTGTGTCCAGTGTCACAACGGTCCGGTTCTGGGCGGGCAGTTCTTTGAAAAACTCGGTATCTTCGGCGAGTATCCCTATCAGGAGGAAGATGACCGGGGACTGTACGAGGTGACGAGTGACCCGGCCGATATGGATTTTTACAAGGTTCCCATACTGCGGGAAGTCGCGCTGACCGGTCCCTATTTTCATAACGGACAGGTACAGACCCTTGCGGAAGCCGTCGATCTGATGGCAAGACTCCAGCTGGACCGGCCCCTCAGCCGTGACGAAATCCATTCAGTTCTCCGTTTTCTGGCGGCCCTGTCGGATCTGGAACGGACCACCGCACCGCCGCCCCCGGAAGCTGAACAGGAGACGACCTGGTGGGATCCGCCCAGCCTGGATAATATGCCCAGTGATCAGGTCCGCTACGGTCAGGACCTGCTGAGCAATACCTACAATCTCATCGGCCCCGGCGCGGAAGATGAATCGATGCGGTACACCGGAAATCAGCTTGCCTGTACCAGCTGCCACCAGGAATCCGGAACCAAGATGTTCGGTCTGACCTGGCTCGGTGTCCTGCACCGCTATCCCGCCTACCGCAACCGTTCCGCACAGGTGGCGAGCATTGAAGACCGGATCAACGGCTGCATGAAGCGGAGCATGAACGGTGAACCCCTTCCGGTGGACAGCGCCGAAATGCAGGCGATCGTGGCCTACTTTGACTGGCTGAGCCAGGGCGTTCCACAGGATCTCTTTGGGGCAGGAAGGCCAACCCTGCAGTACCCCGAGCGGCGGGCGGACCTTCTTTCCGGAGAAGATTCCTACCGCATCTACTGCCAGTCCTGCCACGGCGCGGACGGTCAGGGCTACAGCGCCCCCTGGGATGACGGCGCTGCCACCACACCGCCGCTGTGGGGACCGGATACCTACAACAACGGCGCCGGAACCCATCGGCTGCTGACATCCGGTGAGTTCATCCGCTCCAACATGCCCCTGGGAACACCCTGGGATGAACCGGCCCTTACCGATGAGCAGGCCTATGACATTTCCGGATATTTCAACGCCTATGACCGCCCGGTGATGGAGAATCTGGAAGACGACTATCCGGATCTGACCACCAAACCCATCGACTGTCCCTATCCGCCCTACGCGGATGATTTTCCGCAGGAACAGCACCAGTTCGGCCCGTTCCAGCCGATCAGGGAATACTATCAGGCACTGAAATAATTCCCGGTTCTGTTCCGTGAGGCAGCACAGACGGCGTTCCGCCCCGTTTCCGGGCAGCGGAGCGCCGTTTTTGTCGGGAAAATTTTATATGCTGATACGGAAAATCCTGATCATATCCACGATCATCTGAAGGAGCTTGTCGTTTTCGTAGATCTCTTCCATAATTTTAATCGGCTGGTTCCACAGGGTATCTGACTTGAAAACAAAATCCCAGTCAATTTTTGATTCACTGCCCGCCACACCGGTTTCTTTTATCTTCTTCAAAAATTCCCATGCGATCAGCCCCTGCCCGATCACCGTCGGATGAATGCCGTCAAGGCTGAAGATACCGCCTTTCTTGATTTCACCGGCACGGTTCACATGGTAGTATTTGGTATCCAGCGGAGGATACAGAAAACGGAAGTAATCGGGGTATTCATAGGTCGGTTCGCCGCGGTTTCTTTTCCATGCCATCTCCTTGAGAGAAGAACAGAGATCGACAATATGATACCGCTCACTGGAATACTGACTGTTCACTTCTTTCACAACCTGCCGGATGGTCCTGTTGTACGCAGCAATGGTTTTGTCGATATGGAGGGCATCCCGGAATTTAAGAACCTTTCCGTACCTTTCCGCCAGTTCTTCCGTAAAGGGGAAGTAAGAATAATACTGATAATACAGCCCCTCCAGTTCCCGGGTATCCGGGCTTGATCCACTGACATACCTGTGTTCTCCCATGCCTTTGGCAAGGGGGGCAATGGTGACATAGGGAACGGTTCCGACAAATACATGCCAGTCATCATACCGGTTTTCCCGCATGATATCGTCAACCTGCCGGATCAGCTCCCGATATTCCTCTTCAAAATCGGATGGACGCCACAGGTTCCACTCCTGCCGTTTCGCCCGGGAATAATGCAGGGTATTTCCGGGGCTGGGTCTGATGTCCAGGGAAATAACAGTTCCCAGGGCATTATTGGCCCCGAGCCATACAATGGCATTTTCCACACCTTCGGTGGTCGCATGGTACCGGAGCCATTTAATGGCAGAAAAGTCGTCGTATTCATCACGGGCGGAGGGATTGAGTACACGGTAGGCATTCCGGTAAAACGGTGCGCTGGCAGGTTTCAGATAGTTGTCCCTGCGCTTGTTCCAGGAGACTTTTTCTATGGTTTCCCTGCACAGTTTCGGGGTTACGAGCCAGGCATCCGCCACATCCATTCCTTCAACGGCGAGATTATGGAAAAAGGTATGCCCGCCGGGAACGGGGGTTCCCGTTTTACCCTCGCCGCGTTCATAATAATCTTCTGATTCATCCAGAAACTCGTTCACTTTCCCGGCCACGCGTAACCATTCCAGTCCCCGGATGTTGGGGCCGAAATGATATTCCAGATGCCGGAAAAGACCTTCCAGATCGATTTTCAGTTTACAGTCTTTCTTCCATTCCAGATACGTATGATCAGACCATCCCATGGTACGTGCCAGAAGCGTGCTGTAACTGAATTCTGTAAAGGCGGCAGCGCCGGACATGAATCCCTGGGAAACACTGTCTCCAATGGTGATCAGTTTTACAGTCATGGGGACCTCCTTTCAGGTGGCCGCACAAGGCGGGAAAGGTTCCGCAGAATTTACGGAGGGAATAAAAAAGAAGCTGTGAATCAAAGAGCGGGAGTGAGCGGAGGAGAGATAAAATTGTCAGAAAGGAGAAGCAGATATTTTTGCAGAAATACTTTTCATGCCGGCGGATAAGCGGCAGGTCTTCTCATCTGCTGAAGTCACAGCTTCTGCTCTGAACCCATAAATGATGTCTGCTTTGATTGTCAATATATTTTACAATAAAAACATCTATAAATTTAATTATAAACCATTAAGAACAGAACAGGCAGGAATATATTTCTGCAAAAAAACGGACCGGATGCAACTGCCCCGTCAGGAATATGTTGAAAAAACAGGTTCAGGTGCTATGGTTGCCGGTATATATTTTTATACGGATTCAAAATAGTTTTCA
>JBEPXL010000079.1:0-9954 GCA_041641935.1 Desulfobacteraceae bacterium
AACGAGGATATTGCCGAAGTTGTCTCCCGCTGGACAGGTATTCCGGTGAGCAAGATGCTGGAAGGCGAACGGGAAAAGCTGGTCCATACCGAAGACCGCCTGGGACGCCGGGTAATCGGCCAGCGGGAAGCCATCACGGCTGTGGCCAACGCCGTACGGCGGGCACGGTCCGGGCTTCAGGATCCCAACCGCCCCATCGGATCGTTCATCTTCATGGGCCCCACCGGTGTCGGCAAGACCGAACTGGCAAAGGCACTGGCGGAGTTCATGTTCGACGATGAAAACGCCATCGTCCGTGTGGATATGTCCGAGTATATGGAAAAGCACGCGGTGGCCCGTCTCATCGGCGCGCCTCCGGGATATGTGGGCTACGAGGAAGGCGGTTATCTGACGGAGACGGTACGGCGGCGGCCCTACTCGGTGGTCCTCTTCGACGAGATCGAAAAGGCCCATCCGGAGGTCTTCAATGTACTGCTCCAGATTCTGGATGACGGCCGCATGACCGACGGCCACGGCCGGACGGTGGACTTCAAGAACACAATCATTATCATGACCTCCAACGTGGGAAGTCACTGGATCCAGGAAATCGGTTCCAAAGACCGCGAAACCATGGAACAGCGGGTAATGGAAAGCCTGCGAAGCCAGTTCAAGCCGGAATTTCTGAACCGGGTCGACGAGACGATTATTTTCCACAACCTCTCCCGGGATCAGATTACGGAGATTGTGGAGATTCAGCTCGACCGGCTCCGGAAACGGCTGGCGGAACGGCAGATTTCCCTGATGCTGTCCGACAGCGCCAAGCGGCTGCTGGCAGAGAAGGGATATGATGAGGTCTACGGGGCACGCCCCCTGAAACGGGCGATTCAGAAGTATATTGAAAACCCGCTTTCGATGGAGATTCTGAAAGGAAATATTCCCGATGAATCGACCGTCCGGGCCGACGCCGCCGGAGAGGAGATGACCTTCTCCATTGAGGAACTGGTTCAGAAGAAAGCGGCGGTCAACGAGTAAGTAATCTTATTCCATCACCGAAGAAGCCGGAAGAGGATGTTGCAATGCCTCTTCCGGCTTTTTTACTGCTGCGTTACCCCATCTGCGACAGTGTCTGCTTTGCGTACCGTTTCATTTTCATCTTCGGGGGGAACCGCTGCCACATCCGGTCTGTTTCCGGGTCGAATATATTGATATGGAGCCTTCTTGCGGCCGGTTTCCCGTAGACACTCACCATTACGATGGCTCCATCGGAATCGGGATTGCCGGTCCTGTGAATCCCCTTCCCCAGCGGCAGCGTCACATCCACCTGTCCGGGCCGGAGTGCAAGCCGGTTCGTTTCGGTCAGTCTGGCATCCCCTTCTGTCTCTTCATCCTCCTCCCGGCGGTATTTCACCACCCCCAGCGTTCCGGCCGGCGCTCCGGACACGCCCCAGGACGTATGGTCATGGACACGGGTCCATTCACCGGGACCGAAAAAGTAGGCCCGGATGGAATAGAGCCGCCGCTCATCGAGGTGGAACAGTACTTCATTGCTGAACATCGCCGCCTGCCGGATGTCGGGCCATGATTTTCCGCCGGCGATATTCTCCAGTACGGCACCGATCGCCGACGGGTCCAGGAGCATCTTCGGAAGCTCTTCCTGAATGAAACGGATGCGCTCCGGATCTGTTTTCATTTTTCCCATGGTTTCCGACCATCGGCGGCAATAAGCCAGAAACCCGGGGGGAATCAGTTTCTTGTGCGGCATAGGCGGACTGTCCTTTGTCTTTCCTGTTTCCAATATAATGTTCCAGTACTGGCATCCTGTGATGCAGCCATACCGGATTTCACCGATGTGCCAGAAGATACAGACTTCCACTACCGGTTCAGGGTTGAAAGCATGGCACAGATTGGATAAGAACTGTCTTTCAGTTATCCCCTGAATCAAATTCAAAATCAATCCTGAAAGCGGAGGCGACATGATCATCGACGTTCACAGCCATATTTTTTCTCCGGCGATCCGGGAAAACCGTTCTGCCTTTTTTTCCGGGGAACCGGCTTTTCAACTGCTGTACAATTCCCCGAAATCACAGATCGTCGGGGCAGCAAAGACCGTCGAAATGATGGACGAGGAAGGGGTCGGCAAATCCATCGTCTTCGGGTTTCCCTGGCGGAATCCGGATGTTTTCAAGCGGGAAAACGACTATGTTCTGGAGGCGGTGAACCGGTACCCCGACCGGCTGATCGGGTTCTGCTGTTTCGATGCCATGCATCCGGAAGCGGGCAGGGAAGCGGAACGCTGCCTTTCCGCGGGGCTCGCCGGTGTGGGGGAACTGGCATTCTATCAGGAAGGAATCGATGCGGCGGCCCGGGATGCGCTGGAACCGGTCATGGCGGTCTGCCGGGAGAAAAACTGCCCGGTCCTGATTCATACCAATGAGCCCATCGGCCATGTCTATCCGGGGAAAAGCCCCAATACCCTGCCCCAGATCTACGAAATGGTGAAACAGTATCCGGAGAATACCATCATTCTGGCCCACTGGGGAGCGGGGATTTTCTTTTACCGTCTGCTCAGACGGGAAGTGAAGGAAACCCTGAAAAATGTCTACTACGATACCGCCGCTTCTCCATTCCTGTATGATCCGTCCCTCTATGCGCTTGCCATGGAGATGGCAGGTGCGGAGAAAATCCTTCTGGGTACGGATTATCCGCTGCTGCGCCCCGGGCGGTATTTCAAAGAAATGGAAAAAGCGGGTCTGGCCGGGGAAGAAGCGGAAAAAATCAAGGGGAAAAACGCGGCTGCGCTTCTGAACATTGGATGAGAAGAGATCAGAGCGGCCTTTGATCGGCAATGCTCCCGACGAGTCAAATGACTGGCATACAATGCCGTCATGCCGATGCGTCCGGCATGACGGCATCCCTTTTCAGATATGCACTTTCTGCAGCGCTTCCAGAATCGGCTTGATCCGTGACCGGTGTTTCGGCGGAATCATCAGTGCCCGTACCGGACGGTTCTGGACCATCCCCAGCGGCGGTTCGGTCAGGGTGCGGTTCCGGTATGCCTGCCGGTTCTCTTCCGGCATCATAAAGCGAAGCACATCCGTCAGATTGCCGGTGTAACCGATTGCGTCAACATGTTCAATATACTGCATGAAAACAGTATTCACAGTGACGACAAATGGAGACATTTCCGCATATCCGGTTTCGGCACACGACCGCGTGGAGACCATGCACCGGCATCCGAAGGGCCGGTCCAGATAGGACGGGCATTCATCATTTTCCAGAAACGGACATGCCCCCCACGACGGATCACTCTCTTCCTCCGGCGGTTCCTCGCCCCGCACGCAGAGTTCCGCCAGTTCATTGATGGTCACTTTCGTCTGGAACCGGGGCCGGTTTGCTTCGTCCTGCAACCGGTCCATCAGGGATGTCTGCCCTGCCGATATTATCTGACCGGCCATCCGGTAGCCTTCCAGCGTTGTCAGACTCACGTTGCGGGTGCAGCAATCGGCACAGCGGCGTTCACAGGCAAGATCCAGCTCATCCGTGAACTCGCCATACACCGTATAGATATGATCCAGAACGGCCAGCCGGGATGGTAAATCGGAAGTCATCTCTGTATCCAAACCGGATTACATGATAATGTTGCTGTCCCGGTTTCCGCCGGGAACAACGATCCGTGAGGCATCGGCCTGCTGCTTCTGCACCTCGTTGACGATGTTGTCAATCGTCTCCTTGATCGCGCCCGGAAATTCCTTGATGGCATCCTCCAGCGTTTTCGCCTCCAGAGGACACTGCACCGGAAGCGGACCGGCATTGGACATCAACTGGGTATGGGCGACAAAAACAGGTTCACGGGTGTCATCATCGGTACCGTCTGTTTTGACCGGTACAAGCTTCCGGATGGAAGCGACCTGAAGGTCGGTATATCCCTCTTCCCGGAAGAGGTTTTTGGTATCTACGGTAAAATCAATCTGATCGGGTCCTAAACCATTCATTCCTGCTCTCCTTTTTCAAGATAAAAATAATACAGTCTATACTGCTTCCATGTTATGGATTCAAATATAGAACGTTTCCCCGGAATGTCAAAAAACGTCTGTCCCGGCGCATCCGGTCGTCCTGCAATTGAAGGCTTGATTTCCCGCACGCATTGGTTTTAAATGAGTGAACCATGCAGCGGACAAATCATGACGGGTACGATCGGGCAAGAGGTGATATCCACTCTACCGGAAAAGATGTTTACCGTTCTGACAACAGGAGGAGAAGATGGAAAGCACAGTCTATTTTATGGATATGCGGACAACGCCCCGTGAAAACCTGTTCGCAAAGCTGGAACGGCTTCTGGACGCGACCGGGCTGAAAGAGATTTTTTCGGAACGGGATCTGGTGGCGGTAAAGCTCCATTTCGGTGAAACGGGCAACACGGCCTATATCCGGCCGGTTTTCCTGCGGAAGATCGTGGAACGGATCAAGGCAGGCGGTGGCAGACCCTTTCTCACCGATGCAAATACCCTCTACGCCGGCACACGGGGCAACGCGGTGGATCATCTTCAGACGGCTGTGCAGAACGGCTTTCCCTACAGCGTAGTGGATGCGCCGCTGGTCATCGCTGACGGTCTGCGGGGACGGACGGAAACGGCGGTCGCCGTCAACCGGAAGCGGTTTGAACAGGTCTACATCGGCAGTGAAATCGTTCAGGCTGATGCCTTCATCTCCGTGGCCCATTTCAAGGGGCATGAACTGTCCGGTTTCGGGGGAACCATCAAGAATGTGGGGATGGGATGCGCCTCCCGCAAGGGAAAACTGGCCCAGCACTCGACGGTTTCCCCCAGGGTCAATCCGGAAAAATGTGTCGGCTGTGGCGAGTGCGAAGACCACTGCTCCCAGGAGGCACTGGCCGTTGTCGATGCCAGGGCGGAGCTGAACCGGGAATCCTGTATCGGGTGCGGGGAATGCATCCTGATCTGCCCCCAGGAGGCTGTGGAAGTCCAGTGGGATCAGTCCATTCCGGTTTTCCTGGAAAACATGGTCGAGTATACCGAAGGGGTACTCAAGGGGAAGGAGAAGAATTCCCTCTTTCTCAACTTCATCACCAATGTCTCTCCGGCCTGCGACTGTTACGGGTACAATGACGCTCCCATCGTCCGGGACATCGGCATTCTGGCATCCAGGGATCCGGTCGCCATCGATCAGGCATCGGTGGATATGGTCAATGCCGAACCGGCCCTGAAGCATTCCTGTCTGGAAACAAACCGGGAGGCGGGGGAAGACAAGTTCCGGGGGCTTTACCCGAAGGTGGACTGGACGATTCAGCTTTCCTATGCCGAAGAGATCGGCCTGGGAAGCCGCAGCTACCACCTGGAAAAGATTTAAGCCATGCAGCAGTATGATATTGCCACCAAGGTTCTGATCGAATCCTGCCGGGATGAATTCATCCGCCGGTTCGCCGGTATCGATGTCAGGGAAAGCCGGTTAATCGACGATCTGCCCCAGGAGACGGTCAGCCTGAAACGAAGTGACTATGCGGTTCTGATTACGGATAAAGATGCGGTCCAAAAACTGGTGATCCTTGAAATCCAGACCTTCTGGAACCGGTCTGTTCCCCTGAACATACTCGATTACCGGACCCGTTATCTGCTGAAACATGATGTCGAAGTCATTTCCTGCGTCATTCTGCTGCGGCCATCTTCATCTGCCACGGATTTTATCGAGGATAACGAAGTCCGGTTCCGTTACCGCCTGATCAAGGTGTATGAAATGGACGCGAGGAAGATCATCGACGAAGGAACAACCTGCCTGCTGCCGTTTGTCCCGCTGATGGCAGACGGGGGCGAACTGACCGATGAAGCGGACAGCCTGATTTACAGCAGCAGTCTTCCACGACTTGAAAAGGCGAACATGCTAACATCATTGGCGATATTATCCGGTCTTGTGTCGGCGGATTTACCGGGAAAACTTATTTCAAGAAGGAGAGATATCATGATCGAATCACCTGCCTATGAGATTATAAAGCAGGAAGGAATGCGGGAAGGGAAACAGGAAGGGAAACAGGAAGGAATGCGGGAGGGAATGCTTGCATCACTTGTCGCTCTTCTGGAGATCAGGTTCGGCACGGAAAGCCTTCCTCTTGCTGAAAAACTTGAGGCCATCGGGGACACGGAACGGCTCAAATCCCTGATTGCCGTGATTGAACGGGCCACGTCACCGGAAGAGGTGGCACGAGTTCTGGATTCACAGGAATAGGATTCCGGAAAAAGTTACACATGGATCAGGTCGCTGGTTAGATCCTGCAGCGCCACGGTGAGACGGATCCTGCTGCCGGAGAGAATCTCTCCCACCACACGAAGAGCGATTTCCGGATGGTTGTTCTTTTCGCTGATATGCCCCAGAATCACATGGCGGAGTCCGTCATGGAGGAGTTCACCCAGCAGGGCCCGGGCCGCCGGATTGGACAGATGACCGGTCCGGCTTTTGACCCGCTGTTTCAGATGCCAGGGATAGGGCCCGTTGATGAGCATTTCCGGATCATGGTTCGCCTCCAGCAGCAGCAGGGAACAGTTCCTGAGATGCTCCCGGACCACACTGGTGGCAATGCCCAGATCGGTGGCGATGCCGATGCGGGTGCCATTCCGCCGGACCACAAAACCCGCCGGATCTTCGGCATCATGTGAAGTGGAAAACGGACGGAAGGCCAGCGTCCGGATCATGAAGCCGTCTCCGCAGGTAAAATGGCGGATTTCCCCGATCCGTCCCAGGCGTTTTCCGATGGCCGTCCAGGTGTTCCGGGTAACATAGACCGGTATCCTGTACCGCCGGGCCAGAATGCCGACGCCCCGGATATGGTCGCCGTGTTCATGGGAAACAATGATCCCATCCAGATCTTTGGGGGAAAGCCCTCTGGAGGCCATCCGCCGTTCAATTTCCACACCGGACAGCCCCGAATCCAGCAGTATGGAGGTTTCCCCGTCGGAAATGTAGGTAGCATTCCCCCTGCTGCCGCTGGCAAGACAGCAGAGGGTGATGTCATGGGACGGGGCCGGATACGAATCGTTCATGGTACCGCCCTACCCCTTCTTTTTCGATTTCTTCTGGATCTTGGCCCAGGTATCCCGCAGGGTAACGATCCGGTTGAAGACCGGTCGTCCCGGGGCTGAATCCCTGCTGTCAACACTGAAATACCCTATCCGTTCAAACTGGTACCGGCTTTCGGGTTCGGCCTCCCGGAGTCCCGGTTCCAGCTTGCATCCCGCCAGAACTTCCACCGAGTCCGGATTGAGGTGTTCCGTGAAGTCCGGCCCTTCATTGGGGTTTTCCGCCGTGAAGAGATGGCTGTAGAGCCGCACTTCGGCATCATAGGCCTGGCCGGCGGAGACCCAGTGGAGGGTTCCCTTTACCTTGCGGCCGTCCGGCGCGTCACCGCCCCGTGTGGCCGGATCATACGTGCAGCGGAGTTCCGTCACATTGCCGTCGGCGTCCTTGATGACATCGGTGCAGGTGATGAAATAAGCGTACCGCAGCCGCACTTCCCGGCCCGGCCCCAGCCGGAAGAATTTTTTGGGCGGGTCTTCCATGAAGTCGTCCTGCTCGATGTATATCTCCCGTGAAAAGGGAACCATGCGCGTTCCGGCGGACGGGTCTTCGGGATTGTTGATCGCCTCCAGTTCCTCGGTCTGTCCCTCGGGATAGTTTTCGATGACCACCTTCAGGGGTTTGAGTACCCCCATTACCCGGGGGGCGCGCTTGTTGAGGTCTTCCCGGACGCAGTACTCCAGGAGCGCGAAATCGACCATGCTGTCCCGCCTGGCCACTCCGATCCGGTCACAGAAATTCCGGATCGCTTCCGGCGTATATCCCCTGCGGCGCATCCCGGAGATGGTCGGCATCCGGGGATCGTCCCATCCGGAAACATGGCCTCCGGAGACCAGTTCGATCAGTTTCCGCTTGCTCAGCACCGTATAGGTCAGATTGAGCCGTGCGAATTCGATCTGCTGGGGATGGTAAATATCGAGGGTGTCGAGAACCCAGTCGTAGAGTTCCCGGTTGTTGTCGAATTCAAGGGTGCAGATGGAATGGGTGACCCGTTCGATGGAATCGGAAATGCAGTGGGTAAAGTCATACAGGGGATAGATACACCACTTGTCTCCGGTCCGGTGATGGTGCATCCGCCGGATCCGGTAGAGGGTCGGGTCCCGCATGACAATGTTGGGAGAGGCCATGTCGATTTTTGCCCGGAGTACATGGGCCCCCTCGGGAAACTCCCCGGCCCGCATCCGCCGGAACATATCCAGATTTTCTTCCACGGACCGGCTCCGGAAGGGGCTCTCCTTTCCCGGCTCGGTCAGGGTGCCCCGGTATTCCCGGATCTCCGCTGCACTGAGGCTGTCCACATAGGCCTTTCCATCCCGGATCAGCTGCTCGGCATGTGCATACAGCTGATCGAAATAATCCGAGGCAAAGTAGAGATGGTCTCCCCAGTCGAATCCCATCCAGTGGACATCTTTCTTGATGGAATCCACATATTCCACACTTTCCTTGCCGGGATTGGTATCGTCGAAGCGGAGGTGACAGGTTCCTTTGTAATCCCGGACAAAACCGAAATTGAGGCAGATGGATTTGGCGTGGCCGATATGGAGGTATCCGTTGGGTTCGGGCGGAAACCGGGTGACGACCCGGCCGTCATACTTGCCGGACTTCATGTCCTCTTCAATGATATATCGAATGAAATTGGGCGGCGCAGCCGATTCGGACGTGATCTTCTCTGCGCCGCCTGATTTGTCATCTCGACCTGTCTGGCTCATGGTTTTCTCCTTCGATGTTTGACAGTATGCGGCCAATCCGTTTTTTAAAAAAAAGCAGGTATACCACAGGCAGTGGTCCTGCACAAGGGGGAGGAATCCGGGGATATCTGTTTCTTCCGGAGACGGGGGTTTTACAGGACAGCCTCAGCGCCGGGAAAGATAATCGGCGTTCACCACACGGTTGCGACCGCTTTCCTTGGCCTGATACAGGGCGCTGTCGGCATGGAAATAGAGGGCGTCGAGTTCTTTCCGTTCGGTGGAAAGCGAGGCAACGCCGCAACTGATGGTAAAGGAGATGGTGCTGCGGTCAATGACGATTTCCAGAGAACCCGCCGCCTTCCGGAGTCGTTCGGCAATCCGGAGGGATTCGTTCCGGTCGCACTGGATCAGGGTCACCGCAAACTCTTCTCCGCCGATCCGGCCGAATATATCGTTGGGCCGGAGGGTCTGGTTGCACAGCCGGGCAAATTCCCGGAGAACCCTGTCACCGGCCTGATGGCCGAAGGTGTCATTGATCTGCTTGAAGTGGTCGATGTCCATGAGGATCAGGTGAAGCGGGTTTTTGTAACGGACGGCCCGCTGAATTTCCTCCCGGGTCTTTTCCATGAAGCAGCGCCGGTTGTAAACCCCGGTGAGTCCGTCGGTATCGGCCAGAATCCGGAGCTGTTCTTCGGCCTTCTTCCGCTGGGTAATGTTCTGGGTCATGGCCATGCCGAGGATGATGTTTCCATCGGGATCCCGGATCGGCCGGTACCGGACTTCCAGGATATGATTCCGGAACATGACCTCCTGAAGCCGGATTTCACCGGCGAGGGCCGCCCGGTACATGGGTTCGATCTGACGGAAGGTTTCCGGCGGAAACACCTCCCATACAGTCTTCCCCAGCATCTCATCCGGATCGAGCCCGACATCGGGCAGCCCGAGGCCGCCGACCGTGGTAAACCGGAGATCGTGATCGAAGAGAACCACCGCACCGTTGGGAAAATTGTCCACAAGAGAACGATACCGGGCTTCACTCTCCCTGAGCTTCTGAACCGCCAGTTTCTGCTCGGTATTGTCCCGCAGGGTCACCATCATGGCCTGCTGCTGTTCCCAGGGAATCATGGTGGCGGTAATATCCATCGAGCGGCAGGTGCTGCCGTCGGCACAGAGAATATCCCGATATTCGAGAACTGCGTCATGG
>JBEPXL010000080.1:0-9928 GCA_041641935.1 Desulfobacteraceae bacterium
GGATCTGGATGATTACAACGACCCGGTCCGGGCCAACCGGGTCAAGATCAACCGGACATGGCCCCGGTACAGTGCCAACGCGGAAGTTCTCTGGTATGACAATGTGGTCCGCCGTCGCTGGGAGGAGACCGACCCGACCCTGCACCGGCTTCCCTTTGTCACCTTCAACACCGCCAAACAGCCCATCGCTGATACCCCTTTTTTCTGGACCCTTGACGCCGATTACACCTATTATTACCGGCAGGACGGCACAAAGGGCCACCGGGCCGACCTGCATCCCCGGCTGGCGCTGCCCTGGCGGTTCCGGTATCTTTTTGTCGAGCCTTCGGTCGGGGTCCGGGAGACCTACTGGCATACCGACCCCGACCCGGATACGGACCCGGAGACCGCCGCCGGCGGCCAGAGCCGGGAAACCTTTGACGCCCGTGTGGCGTTTTATACACAGATGTACAATGTCTACACCCTGAGTCCCCGGCGGGGCGGACTGCTCCGGCGGCTTGACCTCTGGCCATACCAGGTGAAACACACCATCCGGCCCCAGATTGTGTATGCCTACGCGCCCGATCAAGACCAGGCCGATTTTCCGTTTTTTGATGCCCTCGACCGGCTGGAACCCCGCAACCGGATCACCCTGTCACTGACCCAGACCCTTGTTTCCAAGACCCGGAACCTGGCCCCTGTCCGGGGCACGGAGACCGATGACTATCTCTATCACCGGTTCTGCCGGTTCGAGCTGCAGCAGAGCTATGACTTTGACCGGTATGATCCGAGCGACACGGTACGGGATTCTATTCTGTTCCCGGATCCGGCCAATCCCGAGGAAGGGGAACATCTGTCCCCCCTCTACGCCCGGCTGGAACTGGTTCCGGCCAGCTTTTTCTCGCTTCAGGGCGACGCCGAGTGGTCCCACCAGGAGAGTGATTTCATTTCCCGGAATGTGGCGGCTGTCCTCCGGGACGGACGGGGCGACCGGCTTGCGGTGGAACACCGGTATACCCGGGAATTTAATGAATCCCTCAACACGAATCTGACAGTCCGGCTGACCCGGCGTCTGACCGCTTCCGCCGACTATGAGCGGAACCTGCGGGACGGGGAAAATATCCGCACCGGTCTGGGGCTTCTCTACAGTGCCCAGTGCTGGTCGCTTAACTTCCAGTATGTCAAAGATCTCAATGACGAGTATTATGGTTTCATGATCAACCTGTCTGGATTAGGAGGGATCGGAACGAACTGATGACTACACAGGATAAAGAGCGGTTCTGGTTTGTGCTCCACACCAAAAGCCGTTTTGAAAATGTTGTATTTGAAGGACTGTCGAAAAAATCGATGGAGGTGTTCCTCCCCAAGATCCGGGTCCGGAGCCGGCGCAGGGACCGGAAGAAAATGATTCATGTGCCGATTTTTCCGGGCTATGTCTTTGTCCGGACGGACCTCGATCCCTATGAACATGTGGAAATCGTCAAAACCACCGGCGCGGTCCGGCTGATCGGCAATCTGCAGGGGCCGGTTCCCGTTCCGGCGGAAGCGATTGAATCCCTCCGCATCATGGTCGCCACGGACGATGCCATCACCACCGGATACCGGTTTCAGGAAGGGGACCGGGTTATGGTACTCACCGGGCCGTTTGCCGGTGTGGTCGGTATTTTTTCCCGCTACGGCGGACAGGGACGGGTGGTGGTCAATATCGAGGTGCTGGGGCAGTATGCCGCCGTGGAGGTGGATGAGGAGGAAGTGGAAAAACTGCCGGAAATCCTTACCTGACGGTTGACTTTCGCTGACGTTCCCTTTAAGACTTAATGATATTGTTTTATCCCCCAGATCGTTTAAAGGAGTCCCTATGAACAAGCTAGAACTGATTTCCATCCTGAAGCAGGAAGCGAACCTCTCCAAAATGGAAGCAGCCCGGGTGGTGGAAATCTTTTTTGACAGCATGGCCGATGCACTGGCCCAGGATGAGCGGGTGGAAATCCGGGGGCTGTGCAGTTTTTATGTCAAGACATATAAAAGCTACACTGGCCGGAATCCCAAAACCGGAGACAAGGTGACCATCAGGCCCAAGAAACTTCCCTTTTTCAAGTGTGGCAAAGAATTGAAAGAACGGGTGAATTTTTGATCCTGTGTTCGAGATCGACCCCCGATATCTGGAGGGCCAGCCGGTCCTCGACCGTCTCTCTTCGGTTCTCCGGAAAGGGACCGTTCCCCATGCATTTCTCTTCACCGGCACGGACGGCACCGGCAAAACGACGGCGGCGACAATGTTTGCCATGGCCGCCAACTGCCGACGGCTGACCGCCGGAACCGGGGACACCTTCGGAAACCGGCTTCTCTTTGCGGCCCGCTGTACCTGCCGTTCCTGCAACAGGATACGGGAAGAACTCCACCCGGATATCCACCGGATCACCCCCTCCGGCACATTCATCCGGATCGACCGGATCCGGGAACTGGGCCATGCCCTGTCCATGAAACCCTATGAAGCCCGTGTCCGGGTGGTGATCATTGAACAGAGCCAGGCCATGAATCCCGAAGCGGCCAATGCGCTGCTCAAGATGCTGGAAGAGCCACCGGTGCGTACGGTGCTGATTCTGACAGCGGCGGAACCCTCGGAGCTTCTGCCGACCATCCGGTCCCGGTGCCAGACCATTCGATTTTCCCCCCTTTCCCGGCCGGTTCTTGCGGCACTTCTGGCGGAACGGCACGACATCCCGGCGGAGGAGGCCGCCATACTGGCGGCGCTGTCGGGGGGGCTTTCCGGCCCGGACGAGAAAGAAACGCCCCGGGAGCGTCTCCGCCGTCTCCGCTGGCTGGTCCGGGTGATGACCGAGATCATCGACCCGGCGCGACCGGCCCCGGGTACGGCGTTTCTGATGGCGTTTTCCGAACGGCTGGCCAGAGAGCGGGACCACCTGACGACATCCCTGAACCTGATCAAGATATGGCTGCGGGACCTGATCGTGGTCCGCCATGCACCGGACCGGATTCTTCTGAGTGTCTGGCGGGATCAGCTCCGGCAACTGGCCGGAACCGTTTCCATTGAAAGACTGCTTTCCAACATAGACGCGATCGAAGCGGCCCAGAAAGGACTTCGGAGCAATGCCAATGTACGGCTGACACTGGATGTTCTGAGCCTGCGGTTGACAACAGAGTGAGGTATGACCAAAATAGTAGGAATCCGGTTTAAATCTGCCGGAAAAATATATGATTTTGATGCCGGTGCGTTTGTCCTCCATCCGGGGGATCCGGTGATTGTGGAGACCGAGCAGGGGCTCGGTTTCGGATATGTGGTGATTCCCCCCCGGATGCAGGAAGCATCGGGACGGGAGCTGAAAAAGGTATTCCGGCCGGCCGGCCCCAGGGATCTGGAACAGCGGGAGCTGAACAGGGAACTGGAAAGCCGCGCCCATGCCTTCTGCCAGAAGTGCATCGACACCCTCGGGCTGGAGATGAATCTCTTTACCGTCGAAAGTACCTTCGATGCCAACAAGCTGACCTTTTTTTTCACCGCCGACGGCCGGGTCGATTTCCGGGAACTGGTCAAGATGCTCGTCCGGGAGTACCGCATCCGGATCGAAATGCGGCAGGTCGGCATCCGGAACCAGGCCAAGATGTGCGGCGGCGTTGCCCGGTGCGGCCGTCAGCTCTGCTGTTCCACCTTTCTGGAGAAGTTTGAACCGGTCTCCATCCGCATGGCCAAGGAACAGGGGCTGTCGCTCAACCCGACCAAAATATCCGGTCAGTGCGGCCGTCTCATGTGCTGCCTGACCTATGAAAACGAAACGTACAAGCACCTCAAGGCAGATCTTCCCCGGATCGGCAGGTTCGTCCAGTCCCCCCGGGGACGGGGACGTGTCGTCCGGTACAATGTCATCTGCCGCCGGATTACCCTCCGCATGGAAGACGGCAACGAGGTGGAATTCTCCAAATCAGAGATCGAGACCACTGACAGGGAAACCAAAGAGAAGAGCAAGGAGAATTGATGCCCGGCTATTTCTACATTACCACTCCGATCTACTATGTGAACGCCAAACCCCATCTGGGACATGCCTATACGACCATCACCGCTGATGTGGCCCGGCGGTTTCACCGGATGAAGGCCGAAGAGACCTATTTTCTGACCGGAACCGATGAACACGGGGACAAGATCGAACGGGCCGCCCGGAAGGCGGACATGTCGCCCAAGCAGTTCACGGACCGGATCAGTCAGCTGTTCCGGGATCTCTGGCCGGAACTCAACATCACCAACGATGACTTTATCCGGACCACCGATCCGGCCCATATGGCGGTCGTCCAGAGCGTACTCCAGAAGATTTACGATGCCGGGGACATTTACTACAGCGAGTATGAAGGGCTTTACTGTTTCGGGTGCGAGCGGTTTTACGGCGAACGGGAACTGGTGGACGGCAAATGCCCCGACCACCAGGTGGAACCGGAACCGATCCGGGAATCGAACTATTTTTTCAGGATGAGCAGATACCAGGACTGGCTCGTCGATCACATCCACAGCAATCCCGACTTTATCCGGCCCGAGCGGTACAGAAACGAGGTGCTTGCCTTTCTGCGGGAGCCGCTGGAAGATCTCTGCATTTCCCGGCCCAAGAGCCGCCTCTCGTGGGGGATTCCGCTTCCCTTTGATGAAAACTATGTCACCTATGTCTGGTTTGACGCCCTGCTCAATTACGTGTCGGCCCTGGGGTATCCGGACGGGGAAAAGTACCGGAAATACTGGCCCGCCGTCCAGCACATCGTCGCCAAGGATATTCTCAAGCCCCACGGCATTTACTGGCCCACCATGCTCAAGGCGGCCGGTATTCCGGTCTACCGCCACCTCAACGTCCACGGCTACTGGAATGTCCAGGAAAGCAAAATGTCCAAAAGCCTCGGCAATGTCATCGAGCCCCTGGAGATGAAAAACGTCTATGGCCTTGAAACCTTCCGCTTCTTTCTGATGCGGGACATGGTCTTCGGTCTCGATTCCGGTTTCAGTGAGGAGGCCCTGGTCCAGCGGATCAATTCCGATCTGGCCAACGATCTGGGCAACCTCTTCAGCCGGGTGATCGCCATGACCCACAAGTACTTCGACGGCGTGGTTCCCGAAGCCGATGGGGAGGCCGAAGAGGAACTTTCCCGCATGTCCACCGGCGATCTTCCCGCCAACGCCCGGAAGGCGGTGGATGAGTATGAGGCGGCGATGGAGCGCTTTGCCTTTCACAAGGGGCTTGCCGCGGTCTGGGAACTGATCGGTCTGATGAACAAATATGTGGATGTGGCAGCCCCCTGGGAACTGGCCAAGCAGAAATCGGGTCAGAAAGCCCTGGCGGCAGTGATGTACCACTTTCTGGAAGGGCTCCGGATCGTCTCCGGTCTGATCTACCCGGTCATGCCCGAAACCGCCCGGACCATGCAGAAGCATCTGGGGCAGGAACCGGATGAGAGTTTCTATCTGCTGGAGAACCTCCGGGCCTGGGGAACCCTGCAACCGGGAACGAAGCTGCCCAAAGCCACCCGGCTCTTTCCCCGGATTGATATGGAAAAACTGAAAAGCGCCCCGCCGGAAAAGGAAGGCGCCACAAAACCGGCCCCGGAGATGCCGCCGCTCAAACCGGAAATCGACATCGACACCTTCGGCAAAGTGGATCTCCGGGTCGCCACCGTCCTGAAGGCGGAGGCGATTCCCAAGGCCCGCAAGCTGTTGAAGCTGGAGGTGGACATGGGAGAGCGCCGCACCGTCGTGGCCGGTATCGCCGAAAGCTATTCGCCCGACGATCTGGTCGGAAAACAGGTCATTATCGTTGCCAACCTGAAGCCGGCCAAACTGATGGGGGTTCTCTCCCAGGGAATGGTGGTCGCCGCGGTCGAGGGAAAGACCGCAACAGTGGCCACACTGGAGAAAAGCGTTACCCCCGGAACCCCGTTACGGTAGCGAGACAGATGAATACGCCATGAAATATTTCCGACGTTCTTCACGGCTGAAGCAGCGAAAACCGCAGCAACCGAGCTGGCGCTCCTATCAGGAGGAAAAGTGGGGCGCCACAGTGCGGAAACAGAAAAAGCGACGCCTTCTGAAATACGGCGTTTCTTTCTTCTTTCTCGTTGTTGTGATCTACGGCATTACCGGCGCGCCCGGCGACAGCGCGGTACATCAGGAACCGCCCCCGCAGCCGACCACCAGTCTGCCGATGCCGATCATCGATGACGGCCCCATGATCGACAAGCTGGAGGTGCAGGCCCTTCTGGACAGCAACCGGTTCGTCAATCTGCGGGAACGCCGGTTCGATTTCGGGTTTGACGGACGCCGGTTCCGGATCGACACCAGCCTCGATCCCGGGCTGCAGAACTATATCCTCGATCATCTCCAGAAGGACACCTCCCGCTACATCGGGATCGTCGTCATGGACCCGCGCACCGGGCGGCTCCTCGTCATGGCCGGGTATGACCGGAATGATCCGTCCCACAATCCCTGCACCGACAGCATATTTCCGGCGGCCAGCATATTCAAGATCGTTACGGCGGCCGGCGCGGTGGAGACATGCGGCCTCGGGGCCAGATCGACCCTGACCTATCCGGGGCACAAGTATACCCTCTACAAGAAACAGGTCGAAAACAAACGGAGCCGGAACGGCAACCGCATTACCCTGCGGGATTCATTCGCCCAGTCGGTCAACCCGGTGTTCGGCATTCTCGGCGTGCATTATCTGAAAAAGAATGGCCTGGAAAAATTTGCCCGGGCCTTCGGCTTCAACCGGAGCATCAATTTTGAACTGCCGGTCACGCCCAGTACCATTTCCCTTTCCGATGATCCCTACCAGTGGGCCGAGGTGGCCAGCGGCTTCAACCGGACCACCACCATCTCCCCCCTCCACGGGGCGATCATGGTGTCGGCCATTGTCGCCAATGAAGGCCGTCTCATTGAACCCTCCATTGTGGACCGGATTACCGATGAAAACGGGCATCTGCTCTACCGCCAGTCCCTGGTCCCCATGAACCGGGCGGTATCCCCCGAAGTGGCCGGCACCATCAAGCGGATCATGCGGGAGACGGTGCGCTCCGGAACCGGACGCAAGGAGTTTTCCGGTTCCCGTGACGACCCGGTCCTGTCCCGTCTCCGGATCGGCGGCAAGACCGGCACCATCAACAGCCGGGCCCACGACTACCGGCGCTTTGACTGGTTTGTCGGGTATGCCGAGGAACAGGACGGCCCCGAGAAGATTGTCTTCTCTGTTGTGGTGGCCCACGAGAAGTTTATCGGCATCAAGGCCAAGCAGTATGCCCGGATGATCATTACCCGGCATTTTGAAAAATACTTTTCCAGTTCCGTTGTGGCCGATGTCGAGGAGACGAAGCAGAAGGGATAGACGGCTGCTCCGCTCCAGTTCATCAGAAACAGAAAACCCCCGGCGGGTATCCGCCGGGGGTTTTCTGTTTCAGTTCTTCGCCGTACCGGACGAAAAGAGTCGTACCGGCTTATAAACCGGCCCGTTCCTTCAGCTCTTCGGCCTTGTTCGTCTTCTCCCAGGTGAACTCCGGTTCGGACCGGCCAAAGTGACCGTAGGCAGCGGTCTTGCGGTAGATGGGCCGCAGCAGGTCGAGATAGTCGATGATGGCGGCAGGCCGCAGATCAAAGGCTTCATTGATCACTTCCCTGATCTTCGACTTGGATACGGCGCCGGTTCCCATGTCGTCCACCAGGATGGAGACCGGTTCCGCAACACCGATGGCGTAGGCGATCTGTACCTCGCACTTTTTGGCCAGGCCGCCGGCCACGATGTTCTTGGCGATGTGGCGGGCCATGTAGGAAGCGCTCCGGTCCACCTTGGAGGGATCCTTGCCGGAAAAACAGCCGCCGCCGTGGCTTCCGTGTCCGCCGTAGGTATCCACGATAATCTTCCGGCCCGTAAGGCCGCAGTCGCCCATGGGGCCGCCGGTGACGAACCGGCCGGTGGGATTGATAAAGTAGCGGGTGTCGCCGTCGATCATATCTTTCGGAACCACCTTCTTGATCACCTCTTCGATGAGTGCTTCCTTCAGTTCGTTATAGGTCACATCCGGTTTGTGCTGGGAAGAGAGCACAACCGCATCCACCCGTTTCGGTGTACCGTTTTCATACTCGATGGTCACCTGGGACTTGCCGTCCGGGCGCAGAAAATCCAGCGCGCCGTTTTTCCGGATCTGGGCCATCCGCTTGGTCAGCTTGTGGGCGTAAATGATGGGCATGGGCATCAGTTCCGGGGTTTCATCGGAGGCAAATCCGAACATCAGCCCCTGGTCGCCGGCGCCCTGTTCTTCAAACAGTCCTTCACCGGAATTCACCCCCTGGGCAATATCCGAAGACTGCTGGTCGATGCTGGTCAGCACCGAACAGGTCTGGCAGTCAAAGCCGGTCTGAGAGGAACAGTAACCGATGTCCTGAATGGTGTTCCGCACCACCTGGGGCATGTCCACATAGCAGTCGGTGCTGATTTCTCCGGCAATAAAGGCGATACCCGTGGTGACCATGGTTTCACAGGCCACCCGGGCGTATTTGTCCTGGGCGAGAACCGCATCCAGTACCGAGTCGGAAATCGCATCGGCAACCTTGTCCGGATGGCCTTCGGTAACGGATTCTGATGTAAAAAGGTAGCTTTCCTTATTCATTCGTATACTCCTTGTTCATTACTGTTGAAGTTGGTGTGATCATGTCCAGGGGAAAACAGGCCTCTGTATCCGTACCTGCGTATCCACTCTGGCTTTCTGCGTCTGCAGACGCAACTCTCCTGTGGTTCCCCTGGTCAGGGGCCGGCACAGCGCCTGACCCCTGCGATTTTTTTATTTTGATGTGGCGGGCGGGGTTTTGTGTGCTTTTAAACGGTGATCAGGAAATTTCCGCCAGCAACCCGTCGGTGATGTCAGCCTTCTTTTCTCCGACCATGGCATAATAGTAGAGCGGTCGTCCGTCCATGCAGTAGCGGTGGCGGTAGCGTTCCTTTTCCTTCAGGTTCAGGGCTCCCGTTTCGATCATCCGGTTGATCAGCCGGGAAAAACCGGTGTCATCGTCGTCGGTGACGAACCGTTCCTTGATATTGAAGGCGATCAGCCCGTTCTGTTCCACAAAATTGTAGCCGGTGGCAAAGGCTTCCGGAGGAATGTCGTCAAACCCCAGTGCGGCGACGATGGTCATGCAGTTGAAATTCCGCTGCGCCAGATCCTTTTCGACGTTATCTTCCAGGTCGGTGAGGTCGGCAACATAGTACTGCTCATACAGACCCGGTCGGTCCCGTTCCGCGGCCATGGCGGCCTCTTCGATAATATCGATTCCGACCACCTCATCCACCCCGACCTTCTTGAGTTCCTCGGCGACCATTCCGTTTCCGGCGCCGATATCCAGAGCCGTTTTTGTGTTGCCGTTGAGCTGCTTTCCCAGCAGGGAACAGACGATGGAGGGGGAGTTGCATTTGAGCCGTTCATAAAAAAGATGCTCATAGAGGCCCGGCACGGAATAGATTTTGTCGTATTCATGCACCCGGATCTCTTCACATCCGTTTTTCTGTTCAACCGTGAAACATTCTTCGCCCTGGCAGACAGTGTCAATTTCCGGAAAATTAATTTTACAATCCAAAGACTTCGTCATGGGTATCCTCCCAGTATTGGGTGATCACCGCGGGATAATACCCGCGGCAGTTTTATTCCAATGAAGTACAGATCTGAACGGGGGGACTAGTACCGGTAATGTTCCGGTTTGTAGGGGCCTTGCTGGGGTACGCCAATGTAGTCGGCCTGCTTGTCGGACATCTTTGTCAGTTTGGCGCCGAGCTTTTCGATGTGGAGTCGGGCCACCTCTTCGTCCAGGGACTTGGGAAGCCGGTACACGCCGATATCCCGCGGATTCTGCCAGAGATCGAGCTGTGCGATGGTCTGGTTGGTGAAGGAGTTGGACATGACGAAGCTGGGATGGCCC
>JBEPXL010000081.1:0-9913 GCA_041641935.1 Desulfobacteraceae bacterium
CCGGGGACTTCCCGCTCCTTCAAATGCCTTGAAATCGTGTCGGCCCCTCAGGTGTGCCGCGGCCTCCTGCATGGCGTCTGTATCCAGTCCGGACCGGATGAACCAGGCGTACTGACGACCGATGGCCACAGGCAGGGGGCGGTTCAGGATACGGTAATGGTAGGTTTTCCCCCGGGCACTGAAGCGCGCGTGGAATTCGGGGGAGACCGCCTCGCAGGAACGGATGACAATGTCATCGGCCAGCAGACTGTTGAGCCCTTTCAGAAACGTATCGGACGTCAGTCGCGTATCGCACCGGAAACTGGCTACCTGGCCCAGGGCATGGACCCCGGCGTCGGTCCGGCCCGATCCGTGGAGCGTGACCTGCTGGCGGGTCATGGTCCGCAGTGCCGTTTCAATTTCTTCCTGAATGGTCCGGTGATGCTTCTGGCGCTGCCAGCCGTGGTATCCGGTTCCGTCATATTCGATGACCAGTTTGAAATTCTGCATCGGTCTTTCCTTTCATTCGATCATCAGCAGAATGACGGTGAGGGAAACAAACGAGAGCAGGGTGGATAGAACAATGGCGGAAGAGGCCAGATCCGTGTTGCTGTTCAACTGGGAGGAAAGAACATAGATGGCGGTGGAGGTCGGCAGGGCAAAGAAAATCATGCCGACGCTGAACGGCGTGCCGGTGACGCCGAAAAGCCGCAGAAACAGATAGCCGATGGCCGGCAGTACCAGCAGTTTGAACAGGGCCGCCACCAGGGAGAGGGAGAAATACCCCCGCAGATTGTCGATGGTCAGAACACCGCCGATGGACAGCAGGGCCAGGGGCAGCGTAACGGATGTGGTCAGCCGGAAGGCGTTGTCGATAAAGACCGGAAAGGTATTCACCAGCCGCGCATAGAGGATGCCCGCGATGCAGGCGATGATCAGCGGGTTGGAAACCAGCGCTTTCAGGGTCAGGCGGCTTCGCTCCCGGAAGGTGAAACTTCTGCCGGAAAACCAGATCAGGGTTGATACCGCCAGCACATTGATGACCGGAATGGCAAATCCGACCATGATGCCGAAATGACGGGCCCCTTCCTCGCCCAGGGCATTCAGGACGATGGCCATGCCGATGTAGGTGTTGAACCGGTAGCAGCTCTGGGAAAATGATCCGGCTTCGTAGTCGGAGACGGCGAACATGATGTAGAGCGTACTCAGGACATAGAGTACCAGTACCGCACAGATGGCGGCCAGGCAGAAGGCCCAGTCGATGCCCCCGTCGGACCGGGCCCCGCCGATTTTCCAGAAGAGCATGGCCGGGAAAAAGATAAAATAGACCAGCCGGTCCGATGTTTTCAGAAAGGCATCGGTCGTCATCTGAAAATGCCGCAGAAACCGGCCCAGGGCAATGAGGGCAAAAACAGGAAAAAGGCCGTTCAGAACGATCATACGGGATTACAGCCGGTCACACCGGACATTGGCCAGTTCCTCTTCCAGTTCGTCATCCAGGGCGTCGGTAAACTGTTTCAGGGGAAACCTACGGTTGCAGGACCTGCACCGCACATAGGTCTGCCGTCAGGAACGCTGAATCGCCAGTTGTCCCCGGCAGCGGGGACAGGGATGATTGATGGTGGATGGATCGTTCTTCCGCTGATATCGGCTGGAAAGCATGGGTGTCTCCTTCGGTGGTAACTCCGGTTCAGGCAGGGGTCTCCGGTGGTGACGGTAGGGTTTCCCCCTGCAGGAGTGTGTGGTTCATGTCAAAGCCGTTGACAAGTGATGCCGGTTCTGTCAAATGAAACCGGCAGTTATGATCCCGGCAGCATGCTGCTGCGCTTCATCCGGAGCTGACGGTGAATCCGGCAGCGGATGACGGAAACCTTGTAATAGTAAAGCGGGTTTGAAGAAATGTCAAAATCTCAGATGCATCAGGTGATCGATTTATGAGCAGGTATGTCTGCAAAGGATTCCAGGCGGCGGGAGTGGCGGCCGGGCTGAAAAAGGGCGGAGAAAAGGATATGGGAATGATTGTCTCCGATACACCGGCGGCAGTTGCCGGGGTGTTTACCCGGAACCGGATTCAGGCCGCACCGGTGCTGCTGGACCGGGAACGGGTCCGGTCCGGTGTGTGCCGGACGGTGATCGTCAACAGCAAGAATGCCAACTGCTGTACGGGCGGACAGGGAATGGCGGACGCTGTTTCCATGGGCCGCGGCGCGGCCGAAGCACTGGGGATTCCCGAAGAGCAGGTCTGTGTCGCCTCCACCGGCGTCATCGGCCAGCCCATGCCGATGCAGAAGATTCTGGCGGCAACCCCCGGCCTGGCCTCCTCCCTCCGCCCTGACGGATTCGAAGACTTTGCCGCGGCGATTCTCACCACTGATCTGGTCCCCAAACTTGCGGTGGAAACCGGTGACATCGGCGGCGTTTCCTTTACCGTTCTCGGGGTCGCCAAAGGCTCCGGCATGATCCGGCCCGACATGGCCACCATGCTCTGTTTTGTCTGCACCGATCTGGAGGTGGCTCCCTCCATGCTGCAGGAGATGCTGCGGACGGCCACGGACCGGTCATTCAACCGGATCACTGTGGACGGGGATACCAGTACCAATGATACGGTTCTGCTCATGGCCAGTGGCGCGTCCGGCGCATCGATTCATGGTGCGGATGATCAGGCGGCGTTTCAGGCTGTGCTGGACCGGGTCATGGAATCCCTTGCCCGGATGGTCGCAAAAGACGGGGAAGGGGCCACCAAGCTGGTGGATATACGGGTGACCGGTGCGGCGACCGAAGCCGACGCCCGTGCTGTTGCTGATACCATTGCCCATTCCAGTCTGGTCAAAACAGCCCTGTTCGGCGAAGATGCCAACTGGGGCCGGATTATCGCGGCGGCAGGCCGTGCCGGTGTTCCGGTGGACCCGGACCGGATCGATATTGCCTTCAATGAGGTATGGATGGCCCGCAGCGGCATGGGGTGCGGCGCGGAAGCTGAAGCCCGGGCGACGGAAGTACTCAAAACCCCGGAATTCACCATTACGGTAAACCTCAACATGGGTGAAGAGACCGCCACGGTGGTCACCTGTGATTTTTCCTGTGACTATGTCCGGATCAATGCCGACTACAGAACCTGATCTTTACCTCTGTGGACACCGGGAGTGATGAAGGGACAATGGTAAGGCTTCAGAAATACCTGGCGATGGCCGGTGTCTGTTCCCGCCGGAAGGGGGAAGAATATATCCGGTCCGGACGGGTGCAGGTCAATGGCGAGGTGGTGACGGAACTCGGCACAAAGGTCGATCCGGAACAGGATACCGTCGCCGTGGACGGGAAGACCGTTTCACCGGAAGAACAGAACGTCTACATCGCCCTCCACAAGCCGAAAGGGTATGTCACGACCTGTGAACAGCCCGGAGACCGGATCATCCTCGACCTGGTGAATGTACCGGAGCGGGTTTTCCCCGTGGGACGGCTCGACAAGGATTCCACCGGCCTGCTTCTGCTGACCAATGACGGGCGGCTCCATCACCGGCTGCTGCATCCCTCCTTCGATCATGAAAAGGAGTATATCGTCACCGTCGGCAAACCGATCCCGGACGGCGCCTTGAAAAAAATGGAAGAGGGAATGCCGCTCATGGGATCGACCACGCGACCGGCACGGGTCCGGCGGATGTCGCCCCGGCGGTTCCGGATTACACTGCAGGAAGGACGCAACCGGCAGATCCGGCGCATGGTCCGGAAAGTCGGCGGCCATGTCACCGGATTGAAACGAATCCGGGTGGCCCACATCCGGCTCGGGAATCTGCCGGAAGGACGATGGCGGCATCTCAACGCTGCGGAACGGCGGGCGCTGCTGCAGGGGATCGGGGTGTGAAACGCATTTTCTGTTTACAAAGTTGCCGATTTTTATCATAATTAAGGACTGCCACTCCCGGATGCGTTCATCAGGAATACACTTGCCGAACGGATAAGATGGTCAAAAATGGATGAACAGGATGGAAAAGCAATCCCTGTTGCGGACAGGATAGAACCTGTGCCGGATTCGTCTTCGGAACCGGAGGCAATGGCCCAGGCATATGCCCGTTTTCTCCATCGCCCGCTGATGGATGCCTCCTTTGCGGCGCTGGGCGTTGCGGACCTGCACCGGAATGAAGTCGCCCATCTTGCCGAAACCGTCAAAACCTCGGACCGGTTTCAGAAAATTCTGCTGATCGGCCATTCCGGCGTCGGAAAATCGACCCTCCTGGGGCGGGTGTGCCGGGACGAAGCCCTCCAGGCCAGGAATTATCCGGTCCGTGTCTCTCCCTACGACACCCTGAACATGATGGATGTGGAAGCCATCGATCTGCTCCTGGCCCTGTATATGGCTCTGCTGAAGGCGATGCCGGCGGCGGACATCGATCCCTCCTTCGATGATTTTCAGCAGCTGGTGGACCCGGTTGCCGAGGAGTTTGATGTTACAGAGAGTGGTTTTGCCTATCTGGACGCGGTTTCGTTCCGGATCAAAACCGACTATGCCTTCCGGCAGGCCCTGCGCCGGGATTTAAAGCCGGAGATCGAAACCCTCCAGAGGCATGTGGATGAGGCCTGCAGACATTTTTCCCGCCATACCTATGAATGTTTCAAGCTGACCCGGAAGAGCCTGGCGCAGCTTCGGGAAGAAGAGGTCTCCGACAAGGTGCTCACCCGTCTGGCGGCGATCGAGGGGCAGGAGTATAAAAGCGAAGTCCGGTTCCTCCGTGCCATAGAGGAACAGATCGGGGATATTCAGACCCTGCACTACAAGCCGCTGCTGATCCGGTACGGCTGCATTGAGGAACCCCGGGATGCCCTGATCTTCATGGACGATCTGGACAAACTCCCGTGGAATGTATTTGAGCGGCTCTTTTTTGAGGAAATTCATCTCTTTACCATGATCGATGCCCGGATCCTGTTTACCTTTCCCGCTTTTGCCGCCTACTCTCCGCTCTTTTTTCATATCGGGGACAGCTTTCTGCAGGAACATGTCTGGCCGGTCCGGGAAATCGCCCGGACCGGGGAACCCCATGAAACGCATACGGAACTGCTCCGGGAAATGGTGACGCGAAGGATCGCAGCGGATCAGATTACCGGAGACGCACTCGCAGAACTGATCAGCCGGAGCGGCGGACTCCTGCGGGATCTGACTGCCCTGCTGCGGGAAGCCTGCCGCAGTGCGGTTGAAAAGAATGCAACTGTCATCGACCGGGAAACCGCCGTGCAGGCGGTGGATACACTGGCACAGACCTGCAGCCGGTTTTTTGACGCTTCCAGATACGGCGCTGCTGTATCCCAGGTCAGAAAAAGCCACAGCATTTCGGGGCTCAGCAAAAAAAAAGTGATGTATCTGCTCCGGTACCATTTTCTGCTGGCCTGCAGTGAACCCGACGGTACGAGATGGTTTGATGTACATCCGTTCCTGAAGCACGCGCTGGACAGGTAATTGCAATGGAGATGGAAGACGTCAGAACATCGCCTCACTATACCGGCCTCCGGACCGCCATCGCTCTTTCCGGCGGAGAAACAGAAATAATTTCGGTGCTGTATCAGGATCCGGCCGTTATTGATCCTGTCTGCCGTTTTCTGACGGCGGACCTGCCCGGTTACACCACCATCCCGCTGGATATGACCGCATCCGGCGTGAATCCGGATACGGTGTTCCGGCAGGCATCCGAAACTGTCGCAGCGGAGAAGAGAACCTGTCTGTTTCACCTGACCGGCATCGAAGCATTGCCCGAAGAACGGCGGTTCGATATTCTCGGATATCTGCAGGATTTCCGGCAGCGCCATATCGAATGTCCGTCTGTCATTCTCCTGTGGATTACCCCTTCCTTTGAAAAGCTGCTCTTTTATGCCATTCCGGACATCTATCACCAGACGGCCGGGGTCTACGATTTTTCACCAGTGCTCACACCGGAGTTTACCCCCGGACCGGCAGATTCCGCCACGGCTGACGGCAGACCGGCTGCGCCGGTCGACAACATCGTCGGCTATCTCCGGGAGGTCATCCGGCAGTATGAAAACTGGGAATCGGTGCGGAAAAGCGGTGAAACCTTTCTGATCGGGGCGATGGGGCAGGCCGATCTTCACAAGGATTACCTGCCGACCTGTTTCTCCAACAGCCGGGGGAAAACCTTTCTGCTGGACAACCTTCTGAAGGTCTTTCTGGAGAACAGAACCATCAATTTTCTCTCCTTCCTGGGCGAAACAGGGGCGGGAAAGACCTCCTTTCTTCTCTACTACTACATCCATCTCTCCAGAGCCTATATTGAGCAGCCGGAATCACACCGGATTCCCCTTTTTATCTCCCTGAAAGGACATACCGGACGACTCAATCCCGAAGCCCTCATTGCGGAAATGCTGGAACGGCAGGTCGGGATACAGCTTCCGCCGCTTCGTCTTCAGGATATGCTCCTGATGGGAAAGTTCGTTTTCTTCATCGACGGTTTCGATGAAATGGGCGCGGCCGGTGACTTCGGCATCACCCGGAGCAATCTGGATGCGCTGGCCCGGCTTGCGGTCAAGAATATCCTGATTGAAGACGGGGTGGAAAGCCCCCAGCCGGCCAACAAGGTATTTCTGGCCTGTGTTCCCCATTATTTCCTGACCGATGTCCGGAAACAGGATATTCTCAAGGCAGGATACACGCCCCTGTACCGGCCCTACGCCGCGCGGGAGAACTACCAGATTGTCCGCATGGATCCACGGATTCCCGATGAAAATCAGATCCGCACCTTTGTGACCCGCCGGACATCCGGCAGCATCGCCGCCCGGAACCTTCTCGCCATCCTGAACGACGACTACATCATCAACTCCCTGGCCAGCAGGGAACTGATCAGCATCCTGATCATGCGGACGGTGAACGATCACCGGAACCGGCGGGAAATCAACGCCGCCGATCTCTACCGCGCCTTTACCGATCTCTGGATCGAGCGGGATGACTGGCGGTTCCGTCTCCTGCCGTCCGGCAGGCGGAACCTGATGCATCAGATGGCCGTAAAGATGTTCACCAAAGGGGAGGGGCGGTTTCTGCCGTCTGCCGATCTGGTCCCGCCGCCCATCGAAGGTGTCAAGGATGGCCGTGTGGAAGCGGATATGTCCCACAGGGAAATCCAGACCTGCCCCTTTGTGCTTTCTGACGAACAGGGCAACTATCGCTTTGCCCATGCCTCTTTCTATGCCTATTTTGTTGCCGCGTACTACTACGAAACCATTCGCGCCGGGCGCGAACGTCCGTTTCCTTCCACGCATCTGGATGAAGAGATCATTGTCTTTCTCCGGCTGATTGTGGCGGCGGATAAAGACCGTCTGCATGGTCTCGACATGAGTGAACTGAACCTCAGCCGGGCCAATCTCTATCAGGCGGATCTGTCGGAAGCCCGGATGAACAAGTCGCTCATGAGCGATGCCGTTCTGATCAGCGCCAGTCTGGCCGGTGCGGATCTGACCGCCGCCGATCTGGAAGGGGCAAGGCTGCTCCGGGCTGATCTCCGGAATGCCGATCTGAGCGGCGTCAATCTTTCCGGGGCGACCCTCCGGGGCGCAGACCTGACCAATGCTCGGCTCAACGGGGCCAATCTTCTGCGGGCCGATCTCCGGGATGTCCGCCTCCGCGGCGCACGGATGGCCTGGGCCGATCTGCGGGAAGCCGATCTTTCCGGTGCGGATCTGGCCGAGGCGAACCTCACAGATGCCGATCTTTCCGGTGCGGATCTGACCCGGGCGAACCTCAATGAAACGGACCTCTCCGGGGCCAATCTCACCCGGGCGGTTCTCGCGGAGGCGGAGCTGATCGATGCCCGCCTGACCCATGCCGACCTGACCCGTGCCGATCTGACGTCGGCCAACTTCAAATGGGCGACCCTCACCGGGGCCAATTTTACACTGGCAAGACTTTTCAAGGCCAAATTCCGGGAGGCGGATCTGAAACGGGCAAATCTGGACGACGCCGTCTGCGGCCAGGGCGATTTCCGGGGAGCCGAAATCACCGGCGCCCGGCTTCGGGAGGGACAGTTTCAGGAAGCCAATTTTTCCGAAGCGGATCTGAGCCGGACCCGATTTACCGGCGCCGATCTCACCTGGGCCAACCTCAACAAAACCGATCTCCGGGAGTCGGATCTGAGTGATGCACACCTCAATATGTCCAAACTCCGTGAGGCCAAACTGATCCAGGCCAACCTGAACAGAACGGATCTGACGTGGGCCGACCTGACCCGGGCGGATCTGAGCGAAGCTGATCTGGAGGGGGCCAATCTGAGTGAAGCCGATCTGACCGAAGCCATCCTGAGACGGGCAAATCTGGGCGGCGCCAATTTCAAGGGTGCCAACCTGCGGGATGCCGATCTGAGGGAGGCCGACTGCTCCAAAGTCAACTTCGAATCCGCCGACCTGACCGGCGCCAGACTCAACTCCTGATCCGATGCGGTTTGAAGGCCCGATCTACAGACCTCCCAGTGAAGCCGGATCTCTTCTGATCCAGGCGACGGTGGGGTGTCCCCACAACCGGTGTACCTTCTGCATGGTTTACCGGAACGGGCCGCGGTTCAAAGTCCGTCCTGTGGAAGAGATTCAGGCGGATCTCCGGGAGGCAAAAGCCGTTCACGGAGAGGCAGTGGAAACCCTCTTTTTTCCGGCGGGCAATTCCATCGCCATGAAAACCGCCGATCTGGCCGCCATCTGCCGCTATGCCCGGCAATTGTTTCCCCGGCTCCGGCGGATTACGGTGTATGGCTCTTCGCAGTATATCTATCAGAAAGGGCCGGATGCCATGAAACATCTTGCCGATGCGGGACTGAACCGGATTCATGTCGGCCTGGAATCGGGGGATGATGAAATCCTCCGGCGTATCCGGAAAGGAACCCGCAGCCGGGAGCAGGTCGAGGCAGGCCGCTGGGTGATGGCGGCGGGCATGGAATTGAGTCTCTATGTCATCCTCGGCATCGGCGGACAGGAACGGAGCCGGTCCCATGCATTGAGAACCGCGGCGGTGCTCAACCGGATTTCCCCTGATTTTATCCGCCTCCGGACATTTGTTCCGAAGATCAAAACTCCTCTTCTGGCGGATGTCCAGGCCGGCCGATTCTCCATGTGCGGTCCCCATATGATTCTGCGGGAAACCGCTCTTCTCCTTCGCCATCTGAAGGTCCGGTCCTGTTTGACAAGCGACCACTACACCAACTATATTCGTCTGGAGGGGCGGCTGCCTGCGGATCAGAAACGCCTGACGGCACAGATCGATGCCGCCCTTCGCCGTGATGCCGATTCATTCCGGCCTTTTTTCATCGGCGATGTCTGATTTCCTCCGTCTGCGACTTGCGGAGGCAGCAGGCATTTTTTCCGGTGATGTACCGCAAGCCGCCGGGGAGCATCGAAGACATAACTGAACGTATGAGCCGGAGAATTATGAAATGATTACTGCTGAAGCCCTCCTGTCCCGAACAGAAAAGATCGCCGTCGTCGGTCTCGGTTATGTGGGACTGCCCCTGGCCGTTCATCTGGCGAAACATTTTGACGTGGTCGGCTATGATCTCAAAGCAGGCCGGATCGAAGAACTCAAAGCCGGACATGACCGGACCCTCGAAGTCAGTGATGCCGACCTGCAGAAGGCGGAGATTGACTACACCAGCGATCCGGCGGCGCTTTCCCAGTGCCGTCTGATCATCGTCGCCGTTCCGACGCCCATCGATGAGTACCGGATACCGGACCTGCGTCCGCTGCGGGGATCATCCACCACTGTGGGGCAGCATATCGTCAGCGGCTCCTGTGTGGTCTTTGAATCGACGGTGTACCCCGGGGCGACCGAGGAGGTCTGCGTGCCGATCATCGAAGCCGAATCCGGTCTGAAATTCGGCAGGGATTTTACCGTCGGATATTCACCGGAACGGATCAATCCCGGAGACAAGGTCCGCACCATAGACAATATCGTCAAGAT